>JAYRFB010000106.1:0-3239 GCA_041908585.1 Candidatus Krumholzibacteriia bacterium | reverse complement strand
TGGGCGCTGGTGACCACCCTGCCGGCCACCTCGACCGGCTACACCGATGAGCCGGCGGTGCGCGACTTCTGGTACTATGCGGCTTACGTGGCGGACGAGTGCGGCAACACGTCGCCGGTCTCGGCCATCACCGGGGGCACGCTGAACTACCACCTGGGCGACGTCACCGACGGCATCGTCAATGGCAACGGCGACAACCTGGTCTTCACCGGGGACATCTCGCTGCTGGGGACCCACTACGGCGCGAACCTGACGCCGTACGGCGATGCGCGCAACTACCTGGACGTCGGCCCCACGACCAACTACTCGGTGGACGCCCGCCCGACCACCGACAACCGGCTGCAGTTCGAGGACCTGATGGTCTTCTCGATCAACTACGGCCAGGTCAGCAAGATCGATCCGAACACCATCCCCGCCGAGGCGAACACCATCGATCTCGTGGCCGAGGCCGCGGGCGCGGTCGGTTCGACGTTCGACGTGGCCGTGGTGCTGGGAGCGAACGGAAAGCTGCAGGGCCTCAGCGTGCCGCTGGCGTGGGATGCGGCGGTGGTCGAGCCCGTCGGCATGGCGCCGGGCGATATGCTCTCGGTGTACGGCGGCGAGGCGCTGGTCCTGTCGCCCGAGCCGGGCACCGTCGACGCGGCGCTGATGGGCGTCCGCGACAAGGCCATCGCCGGCCAGGGCGTGCTGGCCACGGTGACGTTCCGGGTGAAGGCGGCGGGCAACGCGGCCGTCACGCTCGGCAACGTCGTCGCCCGCGACGGCAGCAACCGCCCGCTGGACATCACGGGTGGCACGGGCAACCTGCCGCCGGTGAACCTGCCCTCGGTGTCCGAGCTGAGGGCCAACGTGCCGAACCCGTTCAACCCGTCGACCGAGTTCAGCTTCGTGCTGGCCCAGGACGGCGCGGTATCGCTGCGCGTCTACTCGGTGCGCGGCGAGCTGGTCCGCACGCTGGTGGAGCAGGAGCTCGCGGCCGGGCCGCACAGCCTGACCTGGAACGGCCTGGACGACCAGGGACGTCAAGTGGCGTCCGGCGCGTACATCGTGCGCTTCATCGCGCCCGATCGCACGCAGAGCCGGCACGTGACGCTCCTGAAGTAGGAGCCGAGGGCGCCTGAACGGCGCCGAGACCCAAGGGGGCGGCGGCACCGGCCGCCGCCCCGGCGGGCCCGACCGGTCCACCGCGATCCGTTCCTCGAGCAGGGAGCCGACAGCATGAGAGTCCGCATCCGCCGATCCCGATTCCCGGTCGCCCTCGCGGCGCTCGCAGTCCTGCTGGCGGCCGCGCCGGCGCTGCCGCAGGTCAACCAGTCCATCGTGCCCGTGAGCGGGCAGTTCCAGTGCGGCGAGACCTGGGCCGTCGACGTCATGGTCGACGCCCTGGCCGGCGACCTGCGCGGCAGCTCGCTGGTCGTACAGTACGACACCAACGTCATCCGGCCGCTGTCCGTGGCCGCCGGCGCCCTGGTGACCGGCGCCGCCTGCCCCCACTTCGCCTGGTGGTTCGGCCCCGCCGACGCCGACAGCGTCGCCTTCGACGTGGCCACGCTCGGCTGCTCGGTGGCGGGGCCCGGGGCCATCGCGCGCATCACCTTCGAGGGGCACGCCGGCGGCACCACCGCCATCTCGCTGCGCCGGGCCGACCTGCGCACCGGGACCAATGCACCGATCCCGTACACCGCGCTGGGCGCGCAGGTGCAGTACGACTGCCCCGTGGCCGACCGGCGCGAAACCTGGGGCTCGCTGAAGGCCCGCTACCGCTGAGGGGCCGCGCCCCGCAAGGGAGACGACACAATGCTCCGCCCATCGCCCTTCCGCCTCCTGGTCGCCGCAGCCGGCCTGCTCCTGGCGCTGCCTGGCGTCCAGGCGATGGCGGGAAGCGCCGAGCCGCGCGCCTCGGCCCAGGCCGACACCATCCGCCTGCAGGTGGTGCCGCAGCCGGCCGTCACCGATGCCGGCGACACCGTCCTGGTCGAACTGACCGTGCCGGAGACGGGTCCGGCCTTCAATGCCTACGACGCCTACCTCACCTACGATCCCGCGGTGTTGCGCTTCCTGCCGGCGGCGAACCTCGCCGCGCAGGAGGGCCCGCTGATGACGACCGGGTGCGGCCTGCGCTTCCACGTCTTCCAGGCCGACACTCTGGCCGGGCGCCTGCGCGTCAGCCACAGCCTGCTGTGCGCGGGACAGTCCCGGACCGGGCCTGGCGTGGTCTACCGCGTGCGCTTCCTGTGCCGCGACGTCGACGCGGTGACGCCGCTGACGCTGCTGCTGACGGCGCCCTGGAAGACCACGTTCTACAACGCGGGCCTGTACGTGACGCCCCTGAAGACGATCGACGCCGCGTTGCGCATCGGCACTCCGTGGGTGGCGCCGGCGCCGCCGCCGGCCACCATGCCGGCGCGCCTGTGCGCGGCGCCCAACCCGTTCAACCCGCTGACGACGATCTCGCTCGAGGGCGCGGGCGACGGCCCGGTCGTGGTGGCCGTGTACGGCACCGACGGGCGCCGGGTGCGTACGCTGTGGCAGGGGATGCCCGCGGCCGGGACTTGGACCGGGACGTGGGACGGTCGCGACGACGACGGCCGCGCCATGGCCGCCGGCATCTACCTGGTGCGGGCGGAGTGCAGGGGGGGCCCGGCGGTCACGCGGGTGGCGCTGGTGCGCTGAGTTTCGAGCCGCCTGGGCGCCGGTCGGACAACCTCATCGGCGCCCCGCGCCGGTCAGCGCTCCCCGAGCACCTCGCGAAACGCCTGCAGCGCCGCCGGGTGGTAGATCGTCAGGTGCCGCTCACCCGGCAGCGGCCTGTGCAGCCAGTGCAGGCCCGGCGAGTCGCCGCCCCCGGTGTACACCGCCAGCGACTCGGCCAGCGTCGCCACCGGCGCCGCGATGCCGCCCTCGTCGCTGCTGGCCAGCCACAGCGTCGAGCTCAGGCGCCACGGCCGCGCACGCAGCAGCGCGCCGGCGCGCGCGACCAGGTCCCCGCGGTTCCACCACAGGCTGGGATCGATGGCGATCACCGTGTCGAACAGGCCGGGCTCCAGCAGGAAGCACTCGACGGCGAACAGGCCGGCCAGCGACTCGCCGACGATCGCCGTCTCGCCGCTGGTGGGATAGCGCGCGTCGATGAACGGCATCAGCTCGTCGCGCAGGAACGAGCGGAACTCGGCCGACCGCCCCACGCGCGGGGCGATCTTCAGGTCCTCGGGGTCGTCGGTGGGGCCGGTCAGGTCGCG
>JAYRFB010000105.1:0-13291 GCA_041908585.1 Candidatus Krumholzibacteriia bacterium | reverse complement strand
GAACTGTTCGCTGCCCGCGTTGGCGAAGATCAGCGAACGCTCCGCCGCCAGCGCGCCATGCAGGTCACGATCGGCCTGCAGCAGCGCCGTCAGGGCCGGCATCCGGCGCTCGGTGATCGAGCGCACGCTGCCGTCGAGAGCATGCGAGGTGAACAGGCTGCTCAGGCCGACCACCACGATGATGCCCGTCATCACCGCGAAGCCGACGGTGAGCCGACCGCCGATCTTCAGGCGCGCGAACCAGTCCATGTCATGCCGCCTTTGGCTGGATCCCAACTTTGACGCTTGGAACGGGCCGCTACTGGACCTTGTCGACGTCGATTCCGAAGGTGATCGCGCCGATGGCCTTGCCGCCGTCCATGACCGGCACCGAGATCTGCACCGTGTACGTCTGGGCGCTGTCGTCGAACTTCACGTCGCTGACGTGGACGGCGCCAGTGCCGCCCTTGAACGACTCCTGCCACTTCGGCTCGTCGCCCTGCCAGTAGTCCGACGTCTTGTCGGTCATCGCCACGTTGGCGCCCTGGTTGTCCATGACGAAGGACTCGGCCAGCCACGGCATCTCGCCCTGCAGTCCGCGCAGGTACTTGCCGCAGGCGTTGTCCATCAGGGCCTTCATCTCGGCGGTGACGCCGGGCGTTTTCTGCCACTCGACATCGCGCGCCTTGATCTGGTCGAGGGACTGCCCGGCCGCGTTGGCGGCCTTGACCGCGGCGACGACGGTGGCGTTGGTGCCGATGGCCTTGAGCTTGGCATCGGCCAGCGCCTTGACGTGCGCGGGCGCAGGCTCGCCGGCCAGGGCCGGTATGGACAGGGTGGCAACGAGGATCGCGCCCAGGACGAGCGTCGAGATGGTGAACGCCGGCTTGCGGGACATGCCTGACCTCCGCGGTTCGTGGTGGTGCACGCGGCGACGGACCCTGAGCCGTCGCGGGCTGCGTCGGATGACCTGCGGGGAGAATGCCAGCCGCAACCTCGGGTTCGGGATCGGCGGAGTTGCAGGTGCCTTTAGTCGGGAATCGGTTCCCGCGCGTGCCGGTGACCGCCGCCGGGGCCCCGCTCAAGACTACAGGACCCGCAACCCGGGCCGAATACCCGTTGACCGGCCCGCGACGGGCCGGCGAAGGGGGCTGACAGCTACATGGATCGCCAGGATGACCGCCGGGACGCGGTTGCTTCAATCGAGGTTGCTTCAATTGCACCGGCAGGCGACGGCTACCGCACGCTGTTCGACGACGCGACCGACGGCCTGCTCGTGGCCGACATCGCGACGCGCCGGTTCCTCCTGGGGAACCGCCGCATCTGCGAGATGCTCGGCTGCGGCGCCGACGAGCTGACACGCCTGGCGATCGAGGACATCCATCCGGCGGAGCACCTGCCGCGCCTGCTGGCGGAATTCGGCCGCCAGGTGCGCGGCGACCTCAAGGTCGCCCTCGCGGTGCCCGTCCTGCGGCGCGACGGCTCCCTCGTGGTCGCCGATGTCAGCGCGCGCAGCACGACGTTCGCCGGCCGGCCGTGCGTGCTGGGGATCTTCCGCGACGCGACCGATCGCCTCGAGGCGGAGCGCGCGCTGCGGCTGAGCGAGTCCAAGCTCCGCCAGTCGCAGCGCCTGGGCGGGTTCGGACACTACGAGCTGGATGTCGTAACCGGGCTGTGGAGCAGCTCGGAGGCGCTGGACGCCCTGTTCGGCATCGACGACGCCTTCGAGCGCAGCGTGACCGGTTGGTCGGCGCTGATCCACCCGGATGATCGTGACGACATGGTCGCGTACTTCGCGGGCGAGGTGATCGGGCAGTGCCGCGGCTTCGACCGCGAGTACCGGATCGTGCGGCCGCTCGACGGCACCGAGCGCTGGGTGCACGGCCTGGGCGAACTGGAGACCGGTCCCGACGGGCGCATCACCCGCATGTTCGGCGTCATCCAGGACATCACCGAGCGTCGGCGCGCCGACGAGGAGCGCCGGCGCTTCGACGCCGGCGTGCAGCAGTCGCAGAAACTGGAGAGCCTCGGGATCCTGGCCGGCGGCATCGCGCACGACTTCAACAACCTGCTCTTCTGCATCACCGGGAACGCTGACCTGGCACTGGAGGACGTGCCGGGCGATTCGCCGGCACACGAGTGCCTGGAGATCATCGGCCAGGCCTCCCGTCGCGCCGCCGAGCTCTGCCGCCAGCTCCTGGCCTACGCGGGGCGCAGCCGGGTGGAGCGGCGCCTGCTGGACCTGTGCGCGCTGGTCGGCGAGACCGAGGCGATGCTGGCCCTGGGCATACCCAAGTCGATCGAGCTGCGCCGAGCGTTCGCCGCCGACCTGCCCGCGGTCGAGGTCGACGCGACCCAGCTCCGGCAGGTGCTGATGAACCTGGTCATCAACGCCTCCGAGGCGATCGGACCGCGCAACGGCTCGATCACGCTGACGGCCGGGACGGTGGACTGCGACCGGGAGCTGCTGGACCGCAGCCGCGCCGAGCCCGACGCGCGGCCCGGCACCTACGTCTTCCTGGACGTCGAGGACTCCGGCACCGGCATGGACGCGTCGACGGTGGCGCGCATGTTCGAGCCGTTCTTCACCACCAAGTTCGCCGGGCGCGGCCTGGGCCTTGCCGCCGTGCTGGGCATCGTGCGTGGGCACGGCGGCGGCATCCTGGTCGACAGCACGCCGGGCAGCGGCACGCGGGTGCGCATCCTGCTGCCGGCCGGCAGCAGCCTCGCGGCGGACGACGCGACGCTGGCCGCCGGCGACGGCGAGTGGCGCGGCAGCGGCACGGTGCTGGTGGTCGACGACGAGGAGCCCGTGCGCGACGTCACCTGCCGCTATCTCCAGCGCCTCGGTTTCGCGGTCGCCTGCGCCGGCGACGGCGAGCAGGCGCTGGCGCTGCTGGGCGCCGCCGACGCGCCGCGCTACGACTGCGTGCTGCTGGACCTCACCATGCCGCGGCTCGACGGCGCCGCGACCCTGCAGCGCATGCGGGAGGCCGGGATCCAGGTCCCGGTCGTGCTGACCAGCGGCTACGACGAGCATGACCTGGCGGGCCGCTTCGCCGGGCGCGGCGTCGCCGGCTTCGTTCAGAAGCCCTACCGGCTGGGCGAGCTGGCCGCGTGCCTTCGCGCCGTGCTGCCGCCTGCCGACGCATCCTCATCGGCGCCGGGCCAGGTTCATTCCAGGTAGGCGTTGACCGTCCCGCCGGCCAGGGTCAGCGCCGCCGGGGCGTTGAGCGCCGGCAGGATCCCGCTGAACGAGGCCACGAGACGGTGCGCGTCGAAGGTCGAGATCGTCACGGTCCCGATGTCCGCGCCCGTGCCTCCCCACCATGACTCCGCGGTGCCTTCGCGCAGGACGGTCACCCCCATCTGCGACGGGATGCCGTAGGAGTTGCCGGCGCTGACCGGCACCTTCGGCACCAGCGTCAGCGAGTATGCGGTGTTGCTGGCGCTCAGGCTGAACGTGCCGCTGCCCGGATGCAGCCCGACGATCGTGGCGGCGTACCAGGGCGAACCGCCGATGGTCGCCGTCGCGGTGCTGCCGACTCCCGTCGGCAGGGGCGGCAGGCCGGCCGGGACCGTGATGTCGAAGGCGCCCCCGGTGACCACGCGCTGCGCGGGCGTCGCACCGGCCAGGGCGGCGGCCGTGAAGTTGAAGCTGCCGGCGATGCGCGTTGCGCTGCGCTCGGTCAGCGTGACGAACCCGGCGGCGCCACTCATCGGCGTCAGCCACGAGTCCGGCGGCAGCATGACCGTTCCGGAGCCCCCCCGGCGTGGTGGCGCTGTTGACTCCCAGCGGCTGCACGGCCGGACCGATGAAGAACGAGATGGCCAGCGAGAGGCCGCGGTTGGAGGACGTCTCGTAGCCGCTGATGATGAGCAGGCCCGCGCGGGTCGCGGAGGCGCTGCCGGTCACCGAGATCGCCGATGAATCACTGGTCCAGGCGGTGCCGTCGATCACGGCGGTGAACGAGTTGCCACCGCCTCCACCGCCTCCACCACCGCCGGGGCCGGTCGGCCCGCCTCCACCGCCTCCACCGCAACCTGCCAGTTGAAGCAGGGGCAGGGCCAGCATGAAGATCGCGAGGGCAGGTGAACGACGGCGAAACGCGCGGCAGCTGGACATGGCCCCCCCTGGATGCGGCGCGGCCGGGTCGTCGAGCGGCCCGGCCGCGGTGGATTGCGGCACCCCGGGAGTATATCCGCTCCGGCCCGGGCGCCGAAGCGAAATCGGATGAAATTACTCCTCCATTAGCCGGCCAGGTCCGTTCACTTGACCAGCGTCATCTTGCGCGAGAGGTCCACACCGCGGGCCTGCAGGCGATAGACATAGAGTCCGCTCGGATGCCCGGTGGCGTCCCAGGTGACGACATGGCTGCCGGCGGACTGGTCGCCGTCGGCCAGGAGAGCGACCCGTTCACCCCGTATATTGTAGACAGCCAGGCGCGCCGGCCCCGCTTCCGGCAGCGCGAAGGCGATGCGCGTCACGGGGTTGAACGGGTTCGGCTGGTTCTGCTCGAGGGAGGCCACGGCGGCCGGGACCACGACCGGGGCGGCCTCCGGCTGCTGGTCGGGGGCTCCGGGGTCGTCGGCAGGGTCGTCGTCGGGATCGTCACCCGGCACGACGGGCGCCTCGCCGAGGATGGCGCCGACGGCGTTCACCAGGCCGTAGCCGGCGAAGCGATCCCAGCCGGCCGCCGACTCGACGCTGGTCACGTCGCGCGCGCCGACGACAAGGGCCTCGCGCACCTGCGCGGGCGTCAACCCCGACTTGGTCGAGCGCACGAGGGCCACGACACCCGCCACGTAGGGCGCGGCGCAGCTGGTGCCGTTGAAGTACGGCTCGTAGTCGCCGGGCTGGGCCCCGCCCGCGCCGGCGATGTCGCAGGTCGGCAGGATCGTCGGGCCCAGGAGATCGACGGCATCGGAGGCATCCTGAGCGGTCGAGCCATAGCTCGAGCCCCACCACCGCTCGCCGTCGCAGGTGCAGCCGTTGGGGTCGGTCTCGACACCCGAGCCGACCTCGCCGGCCGCGCTGGAGCTGCGCTTGCGCTCCCCGCCGGGCGAGGCCGCGCCGACGGCGATCACGTACGGGCTGGAGGCCGGATAGAGGATCTCCGACCGGTTGCCGTTGCCGGTGGAAGCGACCAGCACGACGCCGGCCTCGTAGGCGTAGCGCAGCGCCGCCTCGGTGGCCGCGTCGGTCTTGAGCGGCGCGCCGAAGCTCATGCTCGCCACGGCCACGCCCTTGTCGGCGGCGTGGTACAGGGCGGCCTGCACGGCGCTGAACCACATGATGCCGTCGCTGTCGGCCACCTTCAGGGGCATCACCGCGCAGCCCGGCGCGACGCCGACGGCGCCGACGCCGTCGGCCCGCGCGGCGGCGACGCCCGCGCAGTGCGTGCCGTGGCCGGGATCGGCGGAATCGTCGTCGGGATTCGTGTCGCCGTCGCCGAAGTCGTAGCCCTCGACCAGGCGCAGGTCCGGGTGGTCCAGGTCCACGCCCGAATCGATGATCGCGATGATCACGTCGTCCGAACCGAAGCCTTTGGGCAGCTGCCAGGCCTGCGGGAGGTCGGCGTCGAAGCCCTTGGTGCCGACGCCGGCGCCCGTGTGGGCGTGCGTGACGACCCAATTGAAGCCCGGCAGCTGGGCCGAGTTCTCGTGGCCCCAGTTGGCGGCCAGCAGCGGGTCGGTCGCCGTCTCGGCGGGCCAGGCGCGCCAGTCCAGCGAGACCGCCTCGACCTCGGGCAGTGCCGCCAGGGCCTCGGCCAGCCCCGGCAGGTCGGGCGTGCCGGTGAAGTCGAACCGCAGCCAGCGATCGACGCCGGCCGCGCTCGCGCGCTTGGCGCCCGGATCCACGTCGTAGGGCCGCCGGATGCCCGCCAGCCCCGCCTTGCCCGCCAGGGCGTCGAGGCTGGCCAGCCCCGTCCGCACCTTCGGCTCGCCGCGGGCCTTTTCCAGGGCGCCCTCGGCCCGCCCGGGCAGCAGCGACAGGTCATGTACCTTCACGAGCAGCCGGTCCGGCGCGTACGCCTGCTCCCGGCCGGCCGCGCCCATGAAGCCGAGCAGGGCCGGCGCCTCCGCGCGTTGTTCGGGCCTGTTGTCGCGGGAGTCGAGCGCCACCAGCCCGCCGATGGCAGCCAGGACGCCGACCGGCAGCAGGAAGCGGACCCGGATCAGGTTGCGACGAGCGTTCATGACCTCTCTCCCCCTGTGACGTTGGCGCCGTTCCCGCCACTTGCGGGCTGGCCCCGTTCGCTAGACCTGGAAGACGACGATGGCCTCCTGCAGCCGCTGCGAGAGCCCCGTGAGCTCGACGCTGTTGTCCCGCGTGCGCTCCACCTGGCCGGTGGCATCGTCCAGCGTCCGGCTGACGGCGGCGATGCTGCGGGCGATCTCGTCGGCCTCGCGCGCCCCGGCCTCCGCCCGCGCGGCGATGGCCTGCGCGTCATCGCGGACGCCGTTGGAGGCGGACGAGATCTCGTTCGACGTGGCCGATTGCTGTTCCACGGCCGCGGCGATGGACAGCGAGGCGTTCAGCACCTCGCCCATCGACGACTCGATCCCCGCGAAGCGGTCGACGATGCTGCCGATCTGGCCCTGCACGGCCTGGATCAGCTGCCGCACCTCGCTGGTGGCGCTTGTCGTCTGCAGCGAGAGCTCCTTCACCTCGTTGGCCACGACCGCGAAGCTGCGGCCGGCCTCGCCGGCGCTGGCCGCCTCGATGGTCGCGTTGAGGGCCAGCAGGTTGGTGCGCGCGGCGATGCGGGTGATCACGTCGACGATCTGGGTGATCCGCTCCGACGACGCGGCCAGCTCGCGAGTCACCGCGGACGCGGCCTGCACCTGCTCGTGCGCGGCGCGGGAGACCGAGCTGGCGCCGCCGCTGCTGCGGGCGATCTCGCGGATCGTGGCATCCATCTGCGTGATGCCGGCCGCCACCTGGTTGAGGCGGTCGGTGATGGCCCCGATGGAGGCGGCGATGTCCTGCGAGCCAGAGCGAAGGGTCTCGCCCGAATGCGCCACGACCTGCGCCAGGTCCAGAGCCTCGCGCGCGCCCGCGACGGTGTCCTCCGAACGGGCGTCCAGCTCGAGGGCCGCGCCGGCGATCTGCTCGCTGCCCCGGTTCACCTGGCCGATGATCTCGCACAGCGAGTCCACCATGGCGTCCAGGGCCGATCCCATGCGCGCGATCTCGTCGTCGCCGTGGACCGCCAGCCGCTGCTTGAGGTCGCCGGCCGCGACGCGACCCGTGAACTCCGTCATCCTCACCAGTGGGCGCAGGACCCGCTGGCGCAACAGCACGGCGATCAGGACCATGACGGCGGCCAGCATCAGGACGATCAGTCCCGCCGCGCGCAGAGCGCCGGCGTCGGCCGCGGCCAGCGCCGCCTCGACGTCCTTGACCAGCAGGATCGAGCCGATCTCGCGCCCGGACCAGTCCGCCAGGGGCACCACCGTGCGCATCACGCGATGGCCGTCGATGCGCTCGCGCACGAACTCCCCCTCGCGCGGCAGCGGCAGGCCGGCGGCGGCCCGGGCGCGCTCGCCGCGCACCTCGTAGAAGACCAGGTCGCCCTGGACGATGTCGTTCTGCGGATCGGCCTTGCGGCGCGCGTTCTCGAAGACGTGCCGGTCGATGCCCAGCGCGAACTCGAAGCCGAACTCCTCGCCCAGGTCGGTGAAGATGCGCTGCATGGAGGCGCCGGCGTCGACGGTGCCCACGTGCCGGCCGTCGTGGGAGACGGGCAGCACGACGCGCAGGCCCGGGCCGAACGACCCCACCTCCAGCCCCCGGACGGGCGCCCGGCTCGAGTTGACGCGGACGACATCGGTGCGGATGCCCGACAGGTCGTCGCCGTGCTTCTTCGGCTGGTGGACGCGGAAGAACGAGCGCGTCTGCGGATCCTGGAATCCCAGCTGCGTGAGCCCGAACTCCGGCTTGAGCGTCGCCTCGTACAGGGGCACCAGGCGCCCGGCCAGCCACTCGCGGTCCCCCTCGGCGAAGCGGGCGGCGACCTCGGGGTCGGCCAGCAGGAGGCGCAGCGCCATCTCCATGCCGTCGGTGGCCGCCTTCACGCTGCCGCCCATCAGGTTCTCGAACGAGCGCGTGTCGGCAGCCAGGTCCGCCGCCAGGCGCCGGCGCTCGGCGCGGACGCTCCCGATGACGACGATGACGGCCGCCAGGAGGGCCGCCGCCGCCAGTCCCGACATGATCTGTGTCTGCAACGAACGGGCCTTGAGCGCGAGACGAAGCGAGGCCATGTGGCATACCCTCCCCACGGGATCCGAGGCGGCCCGGCCGGACTATGGCGGGACCCAGGTGGTTATCGGCGGTCGGCCCAGCGACTTGAGACGGCGCGGGTGGACGATTCGGCGATCAAGTCGGGGCTGCGTGCGGCCGAAACCGCTTCCGCACCGCCACCGGCGCGCCGCCGGCCGGACCGCAACCGGGAAGGGTTCCGTGCGCATCGCCATCGTCGACGACGATCCCGTCAACCTGCAGCTCCTGGCCAGCCTGGTCCGGCGGGCGGGCGAGCACGAGCCCGTGCCGTTCCAGCAGCCGCTGGCCGGCCTGCTCTGGTGCGCCGACAACGACCTGGACCTGCTCGTGGTGGACTACCTGATGCCCGAGCTGGACGGCATCGCCTTCCTGCGCAGCTTCCGCGAGCTGCCCGGCAAGTCCGACATCCCGGCCCTGATGATCACCGGCGACCAGGAGCGTCGGACGCGCTACGAAGCCCTGCAGGGCGGAGCCACGGACTTCCTGACCAAGCCGATCGACAGCCTGGAGTTCGGCGCGCGCCTGAAGAACATGCTGGCGCTGCGGCACGGCCAGCGGCTGCTGGCCGATCGCGCGGCGCTGCTGGCGGAAGAGGTGGCCGCGGCGACGGCCGAGATCGCGCGGCGCGAGGACGAGATGATTACGCGCCTGTCGCGCGCGGCCGAGTACCGCGACCCGGAGACAGGCGCCCATATCCTGCGGATGTCGCGCTATTCGCACGTGATCGCCGTGCAGATGGGCCTGCGCCCCGGGCACTGCGACCTGATCCTCAAGGCCGCGCCGATGCACGACATCGGCAAGGTGGCGATCCCCGACCACATCCTCCTGAAGCCCGGTCGCCTGGACGCGGACGAGATGGAGGTCATGAAGACGCACGCCGAGGCCGGCTACCGGATCCTGCGCGGGAGCGCCTCGCAGATGCTGCGGATCGCGGCAGGGATCGCGCGCTCGCACCACGAACGGTACGACGGCAACGGCTACCCGCTGGGCCTTTCGGCCGGCATGATCCCGCTGCCGGCGCGCATCGTCGCCGTGGCCGACGTCTTCGACGCGCTGACCAGCGCGCGGCCCTACAAGCCGGCATGGAGCGTGGACGAGGCGCTGGCATTCCTGACCAAGGGCAGCGGGTCCCAGTTCGATCCCGTCTGCGTCAGCGCGTTCATGGCCAGGCTGGACGACGTGCTCCGGATCCAGACCGAGCACGCCGGGGACGAGGCCCTGCTGGGCGCGCACTGAGCCCGCCCGCCGTGGCGGGGCCTAGGCGCTGGTGCGGGGCGCTCCGTGACCCGGCCTACAGGTTTCCGCAGCTGATCCTCAAGTTCCCGGATTCCGGATCGATATTGACCTGTCACGACCGGCGGTCCTGCGCCCGCACGGGCCGAGCCGCCTGCCTGCCGACCCGGCAGTAGCGGGCGTCCGCTTCCGAAACGACGAGACCAGGAGGCTTCTCGATGCAGCGTAGTTCCCGGATCCAGCGGCTGGCTCTGGCCGCGTTGCTGGCCACCACCGGCACCGCCGCCGCCGGCGAGGTGGCCGTCCACGGCACGGTCAGCCAGGGTTACCTGAAGTCCAGCGAGTACAACTACCTGACGCCCGACACCAGGGAAGGCACCTTCTCGTTCAACGAGGCGATCGTGAACTTCACGGCGCGCGTGGACGACAAGACCCGTGTCGGTGCGCAGCTGCTCGGGCGCGACTTCGGTCCGGCCGGCAACGGCGAGGTCATGCTCGACTGGGCGTTCGGCGACTATCACTGGAAGGACACGCTGGGCTTCCGGCTCGGCAAGATCAAGACGCCGCTCGGCTTCTACAACAAGACCCGCGACGTCGATGCCGTCCGCACGTCCATCCTGCTGCCCCAGAGCGTCTACACCGAGGGCTATCGCACGGTGGCCACGGCCATCCAGGGCGGCGCCGTCTACGGCGCGCTGCAGATGGGCTCCCAGGGCAGCCTGGAGTACGAGGTGTTCGGCGGGACCATCGAGATGGGTTCGACCTCCTTCCTCAGCGAGCAGTTCACGGGCATCGTGGGCGGCGCGCCCATGCTCACCTACAGGATCGAGAACCGGCAGACCCTGGGCGGCCAGCTGATCTGGAACACGCCGGCCGAGGGGCTGCGGGTGGGCGGCACCTACACGACACTGGAGCTGGACGCGGCCGGGGCGTTCGCCCTCGGCCTGCCCGCGCCGTGGACGATCGACATGAACCTCGAGGTGAACCACATCTACGTGCTGTCGGCCGAGTACGCGCGCGACGCGCTGTCGCTGGCCGCCGAGTACACCCGTTGGGACGTGGACTTCGCGCTGGAGAACATCCCCTATCCCGACGGCATGGGCGGCCTGGTGCCGGTCAGCGCCTCGCGCGAGGACCATCGCGGCGGCTATTACCTGCAGGGCGCCTACCGGACCAGCCCGGCGCTCGAGCTCGGGGCCTACTACTCGGTGTTCCATCCCGACTGGGACAACCGCGACGGGGCCGAGTCGACGCCCGACTACGCCGCCTGGCAGAAGGACCTGGCCCTGACGGCGCGCGTCGACGTCACGGACAACTGGACGCTGAAGGCTGAGGGCCACTTCATCACCGGCACCGGCGACCTGGACGGCTCGATCAATCCGGACGGCCCGACCGAGGAGAGCTGGAACCTCTTCGCCGTCAAGTCGACCTTCAACTTCTAGGACACCGGGAGGAGCGACATGAACAACCGCAACATCAAGTCATGCGTCGTCGGCCTCGCCCTGGTGGCCGCGGGCGCGCTCGCCGCGGGGTCGGCCAGCGCCGGCGTCGTGGTCATCGCCAACCCGTCGGTGAAGGCCACGCAGGTCACGGGCGACGAGCTGCAGAACCTGTTCCTCGGCAAGACGACGACCTGGGGCGACGGCTCCGCGGCCAAGCCCGCGGTCCTGGCCGAGGGCGACGTGCTGGAGGAGTTCCTCAAGACCCACATCAAGAAGACCTCGGCGCAGTTCGGCACGTTCTGGAAGAAGGCCGTGTTCTCGGGTACCGGCAGTCCGCCGGCCGAGTTCAGGACGGAGGCCGAGCTGGTCGCGTACGTGGCCAAGACGCCCGGCGCGATCGGGTTCGTCGCCGACGGCACCGACGTCGGTGGCGCGAAGAAGCTGGCGGCGCAGTAGCGAAGTCCGGCGGCGGCCGCCCGGTGGCCGCCGCCCACCCAAGGATGGTCACGATGAAGCATGGGCAGCACCTCCCGCGGGATTTCGGCCACTCGCTGGGACTGAGCGGCAAGATCTGGCTCGGGGTCTCGATCCTGGCGGTCGGCTACGTCGTCACGGTCGGTCTGGACTTCGCCGGCTCGATCGGACAGGGCCGCCAGCTGAAGTCCGCCGCCGAGTCGATCTTCCCGGCTTCGCAGGCCACCGCCGCGGCGGTCAACCTCTTCGAGGAGCAGACGGCCGGCTACCAGGACGCGGTCCTGATGGGCGAGGCGGGCCTGGTCGCCGACGCCGGCGGGCATGCGAACCAGCTGGTGGAACGGCTCACGACCACCGCGCGGCTGTGCGACGGCGAGCCCGAGCTTGCCGACCGCGCCCGCAGCCTGGCCGACGAGGTCCGCGCCTACTCCGACCGCGCCGCGCGAACCTACACCGCGCTCGCCTCGGCCGAGGACAGCGACGCCGTGCGGACCGCCGCGCGGGAGCTGGCGGAAGCGCAGCAGGAGATCGCGAAGTCGCTGGCGAGCCTGTCGACCGACGTGGCCGGCGAGCTGACCGGCCAGCTTGCCGAGATGCAGTCCGTGGCCGCCGCGCGCCAGCGCGCGAAGGCCGTCATCTGCGCGGTGGTCCTGGGCATCGCCGGCCTGGTCATCTCGCTCATCATCAAGCGCCTGGTCACCGGACCGATCCACCACGTCGCGGAGATGCTGCTCGACCACGCCGCGCGGGTGCAGCAGTCCGCGGACCAGCTCGTGTGCTCGAGCGACCAGATCGCGCAGGGCGCCCTGAACCAGGCGGCGAACCTGCAGGAGGCCTCGGGCGCCCTCGAGAGCCTGTCGGCGCGCACGAGCCAGAACGCCGGCGATGCGCGCGAGGCCAATCGCGTATCTTCCGAGGTGCACGGCACCACGGAGTCCAGCCAGGACGCGATGCAGCGCATGGCCGCGGCGATCGCCAAGATCAAGGAGTCGGCCGACAGCACCTCGCGGATCATCCGCACGATCGATGAGATCGCCTTCCAGACCAACCTGCTGGCGCTCAACGCGGCCGTCGAGGCCGCGCGGGCCGGCGAGGCGGGCAAGGGCTTCGCCGTCGTGGCGGAGGAGGTCCGCAACCTGGCGCAGCGTTCGGCCGATGCGGCGCGCAACACGGCGGGCCTGATCGACGGGTCGCGCACGAGCGCCGATCACGGGGTCCACGTGGTGGACGAGGTGGGCGGCGCTCTGGGGCAGATCGTCGAGGGCATCGGCGCCGTCAGCGCACTGGTCGAGCGCGTGGCCAATGCCAGCGACGAGCAGGCCTCGACGGTGGCGGGCATCAACCGCTCCGTCATCGAGATGGACCAGCTGACGCAGAACAACGCCGCCGTCGCCGAGGAGTCCGCCTCCGCGGCGCGGCTGCTGACCGACCAGGCGCGCGAGCTCTGCGAGGTCGCCGACGACCTCCTGCGCGTCGTCCACGGCAACGCGGTCCGGCCGCAGGCTGCCGCAGCGACGGCGACGGCCGATCGGTCCTGGAGCGGCGGCGGTGCGACCGGCGGCAGGAGCGCGGCCGGCACGGTGGCTGTCCGCAAGGAGGCTCGCGCGAAGCCGGCCAAGGGTGGGCAGGCGACGGGCAGGCCGGCGCCCGGCCGCGCGCCCGTGGCGCGGGCGGCGGCGCCTTCGCGGACGGCAGCCCCGGCTGCGGACTTGCCTACCGGATCGAGCGTCATCCTCCTGGACGACGAGGAGATGATCAACATCTGACCCGCGCCGAACGCGCACGGCCCGGCGGGGGGACCCGGCCCCCCGGGGGGCGGGGGGCGGGTCCCGCGGCGCCGGGCCGCCCCGGGCGGGGGGGGGGGGGGGGGCGGTTT
>JAYRFB010000104.1:0-12343 GCA_041908585.1 Candidatus Krumholzibacteriia bacterium | reverse complement strand
TCGACTTCGTCATGCGGCTGAGTCCCGGCGACGGCGGCGACCAGTTCCTGCTGCCCGGCACCTTCCTGGTCGCCGGCGCTGACTCCGTGCATGTCGGCGGTGCGCCGGTCGACTACGCGGCGGACGTGCGCGGCCGCTACGCACGCGTGGAGGGCCGCGTGACCGGCAGCTGGCAGGACAGCGGGATGTCGATGTTCGTGTCCGCCATGTCGGCGGCCGGCGTCACGCGCAACCGCGTCGAGTGCGCACCCGACGGCTCGTTCGCTCTGGAGCTGATCGCGCCCGACTTCGTGCGCCTGAAGTCGAGCTGCGGATCGGTATCGCGCTGGTTCGGCGGCAGCACGGCTGGAGCGTCGCCCCTGCATTCGCTCGTGCCGGGACAGGTGATCCAGGGGATCGACCTGCGCGAAGGCGGGTTGCGCCTGCGATTCGAGGGCCCCGGCCACCTGGCCGACAACGTCGGCACCATCGAACTGGTGCACGCGGACGGCACGCGCCAGAGCTTCGATCCCGGAACGACCAATCCGGTGCTGTTGCCGAACCTGGAAGCCGGCGAGTACCGTCTTCGCATCCCGGGATGCTGTGAACGGAATCCCTGGCGGACCCAGTGGTACGACCGCGTCGTCGACGAGGCCGACGCGTTGCCGCTGACGGTATTCGAGGACGCCTTCACCGACGCGACGGTCCGCCAGGAGGCGGGAGGGGCGTTGCGCGGCACATTCGTCGGCGACGACGCGTCCGTCATCGCGGGCTTCCATGTCCGCGTCCACGAAGCGGACGGCTCGCTCGTGTGCGGCGAGTACGACACGTACTGGACCCAGGGCGCCGATTTCGGCTGGCCCGGGCTTGCCGACGGAGACTATCTCCTGAGCACATTGCTGTACGGCCAGACCTGGTGGTATCCCGGAACCTTCCTGCAGGGCGAGGCCGGGGTGCTGACGATCGAAGGCGCGGGGACCGTCGAAGGGCTGATCTGGCGACTCCCCGCGACCGGAGTGGTGATCCGGTGATGAATCGACCGTCACGGGCTCACCGGTGCCTGGTCGGCCGGGGTGAACGCGCATCCGGCCGCCGGTTCGCCGCTTCGACGGTGATCATCGTCGTCGCCGTCAGCATGGGATTGTTGCCGGCCGGCTGCGGCAACGAGACCGCGCCAACGCGGCCGCCACTGGCGACGGCCTTGCTGGAAGGGCGCATCGGCGCCTTCGAGCCGGGCATCGACATGGATATCGAGTTCGCGCGGCTCGACGCGCCCGGCATCACCTACCGCATGCCGATCGACGATGCCGGCTGGTACCGCATCGAGCTGCCGGTCGGCGACTACCGGGCCACGCTCTTCGGGGCGTTCTCCTACTACACCTATGCGGCGCGCGGCGGCGGCGTGACCACCGTCGAGGCCGAGGCCGAGACCCTGCGCCTGAGGGCCGGGGACGCGCTGCGGCGCCGCGACTTCGGGACGGGCGCGATGCATCTGGTCGTCGACGGGCTGGAGGCCCTCGATGGTTGGCGCGGCTACGCACTCCTGTACAAGGTTCCGGTCGACACGGTCTGGGCCTGGTCGACGGGCTCATCGGGCGCCGTCGTGAGCGACGGCGTGCTCGAGCTGCGGACGCGCCCGACTCCTCCCGGCACCTATCAGCTGCGCTTCTCCTTCGAAATGGTGGCCCGGCCCGGTAACCACACCGAGATGTTCTGGTGTTCCTCGTCCGGCGATCCTTCGGTCCCGGACGAGCTGCGCATCGGACCCGATTCCCTGACCACGCACGAGCCGACGCTGCCGCAACCGGCGACGCTGGCGGGTCGTGTCACCGGCGCCTGGCAGGAGCTCGGCGGCGAATCGCCGGAAGTGGAGGCGATCGACACCGCCGGCGTCGTCGTCTGCAGCAACCGGACCCTGGAAGCCGACGGTTCGTTCCGTCTCGTGCTGCCGCGGCCGCGACCGGTGCGCGTGGCCATCGGCGACGACCGCGACATCTGGATCGGCGGCACCTCCGCGGAGACGGCCACCGTGTTCTCGCCCGGGGCCGGCGCGGTCATCGGGGGGATCACCCAGACCGTGTCGGGGATGCTCGTGCGCCCGACGGCCGAGGTTCCGCTCTCGCAGTCGGACCAGTACCGCGTCGAGCTCCACGATGCGCAAGGCCTGGCCCCGATGCGCAGCTTCTGGGCCAGCGGCGGCGTCCGGGTCAGTGTCGGCAGCCTGCGGCCGGGCACCTATCACGTGCGTCTGGTCGGCGACCCCACGCGGAGCCTCTGGCGCCCGCAGTGGTACGACCGGGCGGCGACCGTCGACCTTTCCCTGCCGGTCGTCATTCCCGACGACGGCAGCGTCGTCGTGATCGACCCCGTGCTGGAAAGAGGCGGCCAGATCTCGGGTACGGCGGCCATCGGCGGCACGGCCTACTGCTTCGTGCTGATCACCGGTGTAGACGCGGCGATCGTGACGGCCTACACGCGTGTCCGTGCAGACTCGCCCGGGTTCCGCTGGACCGGCCTGGCGGAAGGGCGCTACCGCATCGGGCTCCACTGGGGTGAGACTTGGCCCGTGTCCGGCGGCGCCCCGCCCGCGGGCACGCACTGGTACCCGGGCGTGGCGGACTGGGCCGCGGCGGCCGAGCTCGAGATCGTCGATGCCGGCGTGATCACCGATCTGGAACTGGGCCCGCCGCCGGCGCGCTGAGGTGCGGGTGGGGGACGGGGCCGTGCACAGCTATCTGCCGACCCCCGCCAGCAGCTCCAGCTCCGCCACCGCGACGCGCATCGCCTCAGCCTGTGCGTTCAGCTCCTCCGCCGCACTGGCGCTCTGCTCGGCGCCCGCGGCGTTCGACTGGGTGACCTTGTCCATCTGGCCCACGGCCAGGTTGACCTGCGAGATACCCACGCTCTGCTGGCGCGAGGCGCCGGCCACCGACTCGGCCAGCTCGTCCACCTCGCGCGCGTGCGACACGATCTCGTTCAGCGCCTCGGCCACCTTGGCGTTGATGTCGACGCCCTGGTGCGTGCGCTCGACGGCCTCGCCGATGCGGCCGGACGATTCGCGTGCCGCCTGCGCGCTGCGCTGCGCCAGCGCGCGGACCTCTTCCGCCACCACCGCGAAGCCGCGGCCCGCCTCGCCGGCGCGCGCGGCTTCGACCGCCGCGTTCAGCGCCAGGATGTTCGTCTGGAAGGCGATCTCGTCGATGGTCTTGATGATGCGCGCGATGTCGTCGCTGCCGGACTGGATCGCCGACATCGCCTCGGACATGCGGCGCATGTCGTCGGCGCCGCGCTCGGCGGCGTCGCGCGCCTGCCGGGCCAGGCCGTTGACCTTGTCGGCGTTGTCGGCGTTGTGCGCCGTCACGCTGGACATCTCCTCGATGGAGGCGCTCGTCTGCTCGATGGATGCCGCCTGCTCGCTGGCGCCCTGGGCCAGCGACTGCGCGGCGCTGGCCACCTGGGTGGCGGCGGCGACGACCTGGCGCGAGCCGTCGCCCAGCTCGCGGCTGACACGACGCAGCACCGTGTTGATGCCGCGCGCGATGCCCAGCGACAGGCCGATGCCCAGCGCCAGCGCGACGGCCACGGCGATGACCGTGAGCACCGTCGTGCGCCCGCTGTTCGTGGCGATGGCCGCGGCCGAGGCCTGCGACTCGGACTCCTCGAGCGCCCACAACGCGTCGATCGCCGCGGCGTACTGCGCCACCAGCGGCTGCAGTTCGTCGCGGGCGCGGGCCAGCAGGGCCACGGCGGCCTCGGGCGTGTCGATGCCCCGGCTCAGTTCGAGGATCTGACTGCGCTTCTTCGAGGCCGCCTCGCGCTTCGTGTTGAGGTCCGCCAGGAGCGCGGCCGCTTCCTCGTCGTCGACCAGCTCGGAGTAGGCATCGAGAGCGGCGCTGTTGACGGCGCGGGCCGCCTTCATCTCCTCCTCGAGCGCCTTCTTCTCGGCCGCCGTCTGCGCGCCGATGTGGCGGTAGACCACGGTCATGTTGTCGCGCGCGCCGGTCGCCAGGACCGAGACGTGGCGCAGCATCGGCAGGTTGGCGGCGATCTCCCGGGCATCGCCGCGGATCGCCAGCATCTGCAGGGCGGAGAAGGCCCCGAGCATCGCCATGATCGTCAGCACCGCGCCGAACCCGACGATGATGCGCTTGCCGATAGTCCAGTTCCTCATCATGCGCTCCTCCTGAAGCGATCCATCCTGCGGCGGCGCGGCATCAGGTGCGTGCCCGTCACGAGGGACGCCGCCCGCGTGCGCGGGCGCCTGCGCCGTAAAGGCACGCCGCGAAAGGACTATCGGCGGGCGGTAGCCAATGATAAGGAAAACATGCATTCAACAACCATGGTTGCATTGGTTCGCAACTGTATATCGAAAACGGGCAACGGATGTTGTCCGGCCGGGTGAAGGTGTACCCCCGGTTCGCCGGCATCAGCGTCACCGGGTGAGCGAAAGACCGGCCGGGCCCCGCGCAGGACCCGGCCGGTCGCGTGACGGCAGGCGCCGGCGCCCTAGGGCAGCGGCTTGCCGTCGGCGTCAAGCATCGTCGGCGCCGGGAAGCCCTCGGCCGCCAGCTGCGGCATCACTGCCGCCTTGTCGCCCACGAGCACCACCAGCAGGTCGTCCCAGCGGTACAGGCCCGCACGCGCCAGCGCGTTCACGGCCTCGAGGTCGACGCCCGGGACGTGCGCCAGGTCCTGGCGCACGGCGTCGACGGGACGGCCGCCGCGCACCAGGCCGGCCACGGCCTCGGCCGCGGCGGCGGTGGTGTCGCCGGTCGTCTCCAGCTCGAAGCGAACCGTGCGCACGGCCTTCTCCAGCTCGGCGGCGACCACGTTGCCGGTGGCCAGGCCCGTGAACTCATTGCGGAACTCGCGCAGCGCCGGGCCGGTCACCTGCGTCTGCACCGCCGAGCCGGAGGTCAGAAGCCACTGGCCGCCATCCTCGCTGAAGCCGGAGCGCGCGCCGTAGGAGAAGCCGTTCTTCTCGCGGATGTTCTGGTTGAGCCGGCTCGTGAACGAAGCGCCGAACAGCGTGTTCACGCACTGGCGCCGGACGCGCTCGGCTCCCTCGGGTGCGGCCACCGGGCGCCAGATCGAGATGACCGTCTGCGGTGCGCCCGGGCGGTCGACCAGCAGCAGGCCGGGCTTCGGCGCGACGACGGGCGTCAGGGCCGCGGGAGTCGCCGCCTCGCCGCCCTTCCAGCCGGCCAGCGCCTTGTCGAGCGCGGCCTTGATCTGCTCGGGCGTGAAGTCGCCGGCGAAGACCAGCGTGGCGCGCGCGGGAGCGAACAGGCGCGGCGCGGCAGCGACGACGTCCTCGCGGGCGAGTCGCGTCACCGTCGCCTCGTGCCCGTCGGCCGGGCGGCCGCGCGGGTCGTCGGCGCCGAACAGCACGGCGCGGCCCACCGCCTGCGCCACGCGGTTGGCGTTCTCGCCCCGCGAGCGGATGCCGGCCAGGGCCAGGTCCTTCTCGCGCGCGAAGTCGTCGGCCTCGAGCGTCGGCTTCATGAGCGCGTCGGCCATCAGCGCCAGCGTCGCGTCCAGGCGCGACGTGAGGCCGGAGACGGCCATGGTCGTCGAGTTGACGCCGCTGGCTGCCTGGATGCGCGCGCCGAGCGTCGTGACGGCATCGGCGAAGCCGGTGGCGTCCAGCTTGCCGGCGCCGCGCGTCAGCAGCGTGGCCGTCAGCGAAGCCAGGCCCGCCTGGTCCGGGCCGAGCAGGCGCTCGCCCCCGTCGACGATCACCTGGCCCGAGAACAGGCCGCTGCCGGGTTTGCTCACCACGTAGAGGGGCTGGCCGTTCTTCAGCGCCAGCTTCACCGGGATGGCGGGCTCGGCCGGCCTGTCGGGCAGGTTCGCCGGACGCTGGTCCAGGCCGGCGGTGGACACCTCGGCGTCCCGCGGCAGCACGCGCAGGTCGAGGCGGCCGTCGTGCAGCACCTCGCGCGCCCAGCGCGTGACCGCCGCGGCATCGGGGGCCAGGCGGCGCGCCAGGTCGCGGTCGAACGAGTCCGCCTGGCCGTACGCGGCGAAGAACGCGTTGAGCATGTCGGCGCGCCGGTCCAGGTTCTCCTTCATCCGCAGGAAGCCCGACTCGGTGGCGGCCTTGACGCGGGCCAGCTCGGCCTCGGTGGGGCCGTCGGCCTGCAGCCGCGCGATCTCCTCGAGGATGACGCGCTTGATCTGCTCCAGGTCGGCGCCCTCGGCTGCGGTGGCCTCGATGTGGAACTCGCTGCCCAGCTCGCGGCTGTCCTGGTAGACCTGGACCTGCTGCGCGATCTGGTCGCGGATGACCAGGCGGTCGACGAGGCGGCCGGTGTTGCCGGACGCGAGCAGCGACGACAGGAGGTCCATCTCGGCATCGCCGGCCTCGTAGGCGGCGGGCGAGTGCCAGACCAGGTACAGGCGCGGGAAGCGCACGCGATCGTCGGTCAGGCGGCGGACCTCGCGGTCGAAGCGGACCGTGGCGGCCGCGCGGTGCTGCGGCACCGGCCGCAGCGGCACGGCGCCGAAGGTCTCGGCGACCAGCCGCTTCGCCTCGGCGGGATCGAAGTCGCCGGCCACCACCAGCGAGGCGTTGCCGGGTACGTAGAAGGTGTCGAAGAAGTCCTTCACGTCCTGGACGGTGGCGGCCTCGAGGTCCTCGTGGCTGCCGATCACCGGGTGGTGATAGGGATGACCCTCGGGCCACATCGCCGCGGAGATGAGCAGCTCGGCGCCGCCGTAGGGCTGGTTCTCGTAGCTCTGCCGGCGCTCGTTGCGGACCACGCTGCGCTGCAGGTCCAGCTTCTCCTGGTTCATGGCGCGGCTGAGGCCCTCCAGGCGGTCGGCGTCCAGCCAGAGCAGCGTCGGCAGCAGCGAGCGCGGGCCCCACGAGTAGTAGTTGGTGCGGTCGTTGCTGGTCGAGGCGTTGTTTGCGCCACCGCCGCGCTCCATCAGCACGTCGAACTGGTTGTCGGGCACGCGCTCGGTGCCCATGAACATCAGGTGCTCGAACAGGTGTGCGAAGCCGGTGCGGCCCGGCGACTCGTCCTTCGAGCCCACCTTGAACCAGGTGTTGATGGTGACCATCGGCTGCGCGTGATCCTCGTGCAGGGTCACGGTCAGGCCGTTGGGCAGGGTGTAGGTCTCGACGGACAGCGGCGTGGCCATGGAGCCTCCGGCAAACAGGCCGGCGAACGCGGCCAGGAACAGGATCGAACGCATGGTGCCCTCCGGGCGGGGTGACGTAACAAGGCACGGCCGGTGGTGGCCGACCGTGGGCATACGTCATGATCGCGCCGTGGTTGCGGTTCTGCCAGCCGCGGCTTGCCCCGGAGACGGCGATGGGCGAATCTGTCGGCGTTCCGTGATTGTTCCGCCACGCTTTCGCACCGGAGCCGCCGCATGGCCCTGCTGGAACTCAAGGATGTCTGCCTGTCCCTGGGCGGCCCGCCGGTCCTGGACCACGTGGACCTGGGCGTGGAGCGCGGCGAGCGCATCTGCCTGTTGGGCCGCAACGGCGAGGGCAAGACGACGCTGCTGCGCCTGCTGGCCGGCGAGATGGCGCCCGACTCGGGCGAGGTGCTGCGGCGCGCCGGCGAGGGCATCGGCTTCCTTCCGCAGGAGGTGCCCGCCGGCCTGGCCGGCCCGGTGCGGGAGGTCGTGGCAGGCGGCCTGGCCTGGCGCGCCGAGCTGAAGACGGGCGAGTCCTGGCGGCTCGAGCACCTCGTGGACGGCATCCTCGAGCGCGGGGGACTGGACGGCGAGGCGCGCTTCGAGTCGCTCTCCATGGGCAACCGCCGTCGCGTGCTGCTGGCGCGCGCGCTGGTCGGCGAGCCCGGGCTGCTCCTGCTGGACGAGCCCACGAACCACCTGGACATCGACGCCATCGCCTGGCTGGAGGAGCAGCTGCGCCGCTTCGAGGGCACGCTGTTCTTCGTCACCCACGATCGCGCCTTCCTGCGCGGGCTGGCCGGGCGCATCCTGGAGATCGACCGCGGCCGCCTGCGCGACTGGACCTGCGACTACGATACCTTCCTGCGCCGACGCGAGGACTCGCTGCGCGCCGAGCGCCAGCAGTGGGCGGAGTTCGACCGCAAGCTGGCCGAGGAGGAGGTCTGGATCCGCCAGGGCGTGCGCGAGCGGCGCACGCGCAACGAGGGCCGCGTGCGCGCCCTGAAGGCGATGCGCGAGGAGCGCCGCGCCCGGCGCGAGGTGGCGGGCGATGCCGTGCTGCAGCTGCAGGAGGCCGAGCGCAGCGGCAAGCTGGTGCTCAAGGCCGAGCACCTCGATTTCGGGTGGGGTGACAAGGTCATCGCCCGCGACTTCAGCACGACGATCATGCGCGGCGACCGGGTGGGCATCCTCGGCCCGAATGGCGCCGGCAAGACGACCCTTCTCCAGCTGATGCTGGGGAGGCTGCAACCCCAGGCGGGCTCGGTGCGACACGGCGCCAACGTGCAGGTGGCTTACCTGGACCAGCAGCGCGCCCAGCTGGACGAGACGAGGACGGTGCAGGAAAACGTCTGTCCCATCGGCGACGTGATCCCCTTCAACGGGCGCTCGCTGCACGTGATCACCTACCTGCAGAACTTCCTGTTCACGCCCGACCGCGCGCGCAGCCCGCTGACCCGGCTGTCGGGCGGTGAGCGCAACCGCCTCCTGCTGGCGAAGCTGTTCACGCAGCCGGCCAACCTGCTGGTGCTGGACGAACCCACCAACGACCTGGATCTCGAGACGCTGGACCTGCTGGAGGAGCTGGTGCTGGAGTTCACCGGCACCCTGCTGGTGGTCAGCCACGACCGCGAGTTCCTGGACAACGTGACCACCAGCACGCTGGCTTTGGAGGGCGACGGCCGCATCACCGAGACGGTGGGTGGCTACGCGGACTGGGCGCGCGTCTCGCGCGCGGCGAGGCAGGCGGAGGCGGAGCGGGAGCGGCGTGAACGGCGGGCGGCCGCCGATGCCGCGGCCGCGGCGCGCCCGGCCCGCGCCGGCGACGCCGACGACAAGCCCCGCAAGCTGACCTGGAAGGAGAACCAGGAACTGGCGGCGTTGCCGGCGCGGATCGAGGAGCTGGAGGGGGAGCAGGCGGCGCTGCACGCGCGGCTGGCCGATCCCGCCTTGTACCGCCAGGCGGGCGGCGAGGTTCCGGCGCTGCAGGCGCGGCTGGCGGCGCTGGCGACGGAGCTGGCCGTCGCGTACGGGCGGTGGGAGGAACTGGAGGGGCGGCGGGGCTAGGCCGATCGCCGGCCCGCCGTTGCAAACGGGAGTCCAGCGCCCTATAATCTTCGCCACGAGACCAGCCACATGATCCCGTGCCGCCATCGCCCCGGCGCCAGCAACCGAACCGGAACCGACATGTCCGATCGCCCCTCCGAGCCCGGCGACCGCCTGGCCGAGTACATGCCCCTGGTCTACGGACACCTGCGCAAGCTGGCCGAGAGCCGGCTGAGGCGCGAGCGCGGCAACCACACGCTGCAGCCCACCGCGCTGGTCAACGAGGTCTACCTGAAGTTCGACCGGCAGAGCAAGCTGGACATCCGCGGGCGCACGCACTTCCTGGCCATGTCGGCCACGGCCATGCGCCAGGTGCTGGTCGACCACGCGAGGCAGCGGAACTCCCTGAAGCGCGGCGGCGATGCGCTGATGGTCACCCTGGACGAGTCGTCGGCCATCGATCCCGGGCGCGCGCAGGACCTGCTGGACCTGCACCGCGCGCTGGAGAAGCTGGCGGAGCTCGACGCGGTGGAGGCGCGCATCGTCGAGATGCGCTTCTTCGCCGGGCTGACCGAGGTGGAGGTCGCGCGCGAACTGGGCGTCTCCGAGCGCACCGTCAGGGACCAGTGGAGCCACGCGAAGGCCTGGCTGCGGCGCGAGCTGTCCTGAACGCGACCGGCCACGTGCCAAGCAGCGCGCCGCCGACGATGAGCACCAGCGCTGCTCCCGCAGCCGCCGTCAGCCTGCCGCCGCCCGTGGCGGCCAGCAGCAGCGTCGACAGCAGGGGCGTCAGGAACGACAGCAGGCCGATCGTGCGCGGGTCGCCGCGCTCGAGCGCCGCGGACCAGGCCACGAAGGCCACGCCCATCGGTCCCAGGCCCATCAGCGCCAGCCAGGGCAGGTCGGCGGCGGCGAAGGCGTGGCGCGGCTCGAGCGCCAGGTGCGCGACCAGAGCCAGCGCCCCCGAGAGCGCCGAGGCCGCGCTCGTCGCCGACACGCCGCCGGCTCCCAATCGCGCCGATCCCAGCGAGTACGTGGCCCAGATGAACGCTGCCGCGATCGCCAGCAGGTGGCCGCCGGCATGACCGGAGGCGAACGCGGGTCGCGCGCCGCCGCCGGTCAGCAGCAGCGCCACGCCGGCGAAGCCGAGCAGCGCGGCCAGCCCATGGCGCCAGGTGAGGCGGCGCGCGCGGTCGAACAGCGGCGCCAGCACCACGATGAGCAACGGCCACAGGTAGTTCAGCAGGTTCGCTTCAACGGGGGGGGCCATCCGCAACGCCAGGAACAGCGCCAGGTGGTAGGCGAACAGGCCGTAGGTGCCGAGAAGGACGGCGCGCCACGGCGGGCGGCCGTGACGCAGGCGCGGCCACCCCCACAGCGAGCCCAGCAGCAGCGACACGCCGGCCAGCAGCAGCGGCGGCGCCTCCCGCAGGCGCACCGCCAGCGCGGCGAAGGTGCCCCACAGGAGGATGGCCGCCAGGGCCAGCAGGCTGGGCGGCAAGGGCTTGTGCCGGTTCATCGCGAGAGCGTAGTCGAGCCCGCGGGGAGCGTCAACGCGCCCGACTTGCAAGCCGCGCCGGAAGCGCCCTATAATCAGTGCATCACGTCCGGTACCTGCACCCCGCTGCCGGGAGGTCCATCATGTTCCGTCGCCTCCGCGCCGCCGGGAACCCCTGCCCGAATGCACCAGCCGTCCTGCTCCTGTTCGCGCTGGTGCCGTCCATCGCTCTCCTGGGCGCGGCCACGCCAGGGATCGCCGATTGGGGCGTGCCCAGCCCGTACACGACGCTCTGCTTCCTGCCGGCCGGGTTCGTGCCGCCGGTGACGCTGCTGGTCGTGCCCGACGGCAGCGGGCCGCCGCTGACGCAGGCCCGGGCGTCCAACGGCAGCGTGGTCGATGCCACGATCCACGTGCTGGCCCTGAACGAGACCGGCCTGCCAGAGCCCTACGTCGACCCCGAAGGCTGGAACCTGGTCTGGCCTGGCGACGGGGTGCACGCCTGCGGCGGCGCGTTTCCGGCGGATCACGCCACGCTTGTCGACGGGTCCACCGAGTGGGCCGCGCCCCTGCGCGCCGGCGGCCACAGCCAGGGCCCTGTGCGCGTGTTCACCTGGGGCGGCCCGGTGCTCACGAACAACGGCCTGCCGCTGCAGGTCAACAGCCCGGACATCAACGGCGACCTGGAAGTGAACCTGCTGGATGTGCCCCTGTTCGCGCAGGACTACGCCGGCGGGGTCTACAGACACCGCGCCGACCTGCACTATGACGGCGTCATCAACCTGTCGGATGTGATCCCGCTGGTGCAGCATGTGGGGGCGGGCTGCCCCTAGCCCGCCTACTCGTACCTCAGCGCGTCGATCGGGTTGAGCGCGGCCGCCTTGCGCGCCGGCCAGAACCCGAAGAAGACGCCGACCGCGGCCGAGAACCCCAGCGCCACGCCGACGGTGGCGCCGTCGATGACCGTCGGCCAGCCGGTGAGGCGTCCCACCAGCTCGCTGCCGCCGTAGCCCAGCGCCACGCCGAGCAGGCCGCCCAGCAGGGAGAGCACCACGGCCTCGACCAGGAACTGCAGCAGCACGTCGGAGGGCCGCGCGCCGATGGCCATGCGGATCCCGATCTCGCGCGTGCGCTCGGTGACCGACACCAGCATGATGTTCATGATGCCGATGCCGCCCACCAGCAGCGAGATGCCGGCGATGCAGGCCAGCAGGATGGTCATGACCTCGGTGGCGCCGGTGGCGGCGTCTGCCAGGTCGGCCTGGTTCTTGACCTGGAAGTCGTCCTCTTCCCACTCGCCCAGGCCGTGGCTCTCGCGCATGATGAGCTTGGCCTCGTCCATGGCGGCCTCGACCTCGGCCGCGCTGGTGGCCGAACCGAGGATCTGCGCGATGAACTGGTGGCCGGACAGCCGCTCCTGCACCGTGGTGTAGGGAGCGATGATGAGGTCGTCCTGGTCGCTGCCGCTGGCCGACTGCCCCTTCTTCGTGAGCACGCCGATCACCGTGAACGGGACGTCGCGCAGGATCACTTCCTGGCCCAGCGGCGAGTCCTCGCCGAAGATGTTCGTGGCCACCGTCTGCCCCAGCACGCAAACCTTGCGGCGGGCGCGCACGTCGCGCACGTCGAAGAACTGTCCCTCGCTGGTCTGCCAGTCGCGGATCGTCT
>JAYRFB010000103.1:0-5203 GCA_041908585.1 Candidatus Krumholzibacteriia bacterium | reverse complement strand
GCTGCGCCGGCCCGGCGCGGTCGAGCTGCTCGGTCACCTCGAGGATCCCGCGCCCTTCTACCGCATGCTGGATGCGCTGGCCATGCCCTCGCGCAGCGAGGGCTTCGGGCTGGTGGCGGCCGAGGCCGGCGCCTGCGGGGTGCCGGTCGTCGCCACGAACGCCAGCTCCCTGCCGGAGATCGTGCAGGACGGCGTCACCGGGCTGCTCGTGCCGCCGGGCGACGCGCCGGCGCTGGCGGCGGCGTTGCGCCGGCTGCTCGGGGATCGCGAACTGGCGGCGGGACTGGGGCAGGCGGCCGCCGCGCGGGTGCGCGCGCGGTTCGACCGCGAAGAGGCGCTGGCGCGGCTGCTCGAGTTGTGCGGGCTGGGAACGTCGCCGGGCTAGAGCGGCCCGGCGACGACGGTCCGCGCCTGCTGCAGGCCGCTGAGGTCGGCATGGCGCGGCACCACGACCACACCCGAAGGCGAGACCGTGAAGTTCGCGGCATCCCACGCCGGGTCGCAGCCGAGGCGCAGGCCGTCCGGCACGATGACGCCCTTGTCGACGATGCAGCGCCTGACCTCGGCGTGCCGGCCGATGCGCACGCCATCCATGAGGATGCTCTCGGTCACGCGGCTGTAGGAACTCAGGCGGCAGCTGTGCCCGACCACCGAGCGCTCGATGCGCCCGCCGGAGATCATCGACCCGCTGCCGATGATGCTGTCCTCGACGATGCCCGGCAGCGGCCCGTCCTCGGCCACGCCGTGCACGGTCTTGCTGGGCGGCAGCGGCGGCTGCCAGGCGCGGAAGTGCCAGTCTGGATCGTAGAGGTCGAACGGCGGCTTGCGCCGCGTCAATTCCATGTTCGCCTCGTAGTAGCTGTCCAGCGTGCCGATGTCGCGCCAGTACCAGGCCGCCCCGGTGGACGGGTCGCGGAACGGGTAGGCGTGCACCTCGCCGCGCGCCACCATCGCCGGGATGATGTTGCGCCCGAAGTCGTGGCGCGAGTCCGGCGCCTTCACGTCGTGGCACAGCTCGCGCACGAGGCTCTCGGTGTCGAAGACGTAGACGCCCATGTTCACCAGGCAGTGGTCCGGGTCGCCCGGGATCGTCTTCGGGTCGCTGGGCTTCTCCTGGAAGCCGATGACCTTCCAGTTGGCGTCCACCTCGAGGATGCCGAACTGGTCGGCGCCCTCCTTCGGCACGACGGCCGCGCACAGGCTCAGCTTGGCGCCCCGCTCCTCGTGGAATTCGAGCAGCTTCGCGTAGTTCATGCGGTACACATGGTCGCCCGAGAGGATGAGCACGCGCTTGGGGCGCCGCTCCTCGAGCAGGTAGATGTTCTGGTACACGGCGTCCGCCGTGCCCTGGTACCACTTATGCCCCACGCGGTGCTGCGGCGGGATGCGATAGAGGAACTCGTCGGCCTCGTAGCTGAAGATGTTCCAGCCCCGCTGCAGGTGCTGGTCCAGCGAGAACGACTTGTACTGCGTCAGCACATAGATCTGCCGCAGGCCGCTGTTGACGCAGTTGGACAGCGTGAAGTCGATGATGCGGTAGGCGCCGCCGAAGGGCACGGCCGGCTTCGAACGGTCCCTCGTGAGGGGATACAGACGTTCACCCTGCCCGCCGGCCAGGACCAGGCTCAGCGTGCCGCGAACCAGTTCGCGATTGCTCAACGCGACCACTTTCCGGTGGCGGGCCTCCGCCCGCGACCATCGGGCTTTCAGCTGCGCGCAGCCAGCCGCTCCTCCAGGATATTCTTCACCGTGCTCAGCAGCTCGGTCACGTCGGACGACTTCGTCACGTAGGCGTCGGCCGCCCACGTCAGGTAGTTGTCGCGGTAGCTGGAGAACGCGGTGTTGAGCACGACGGGGATGCTGTTGTTGCGCTCGAGGATGCGCTGCAGGGCCTCGATCCCGTCCATCCCCGCCATGCGGATGTCGAGGATGACCAGATCGGGGTGCATCGTGTCGACGAACTCGAGTCCCTGGGCGGCATTGCTCGCGGTCATCGTCTCGTAGCCCGCGCGCCGCAATTCGGTCTCGTAGAGCAGCCTCAGGTGAGGCTCGTCATCGACGATCAGGACCTTGGCCATGTTCGCCCTCCCTTGCGAAGCAGGGGCGCGACATCCTGTCGCGCGCTCCGCTTTCAATCTACCGCCGCCCCCGGGGCGTCGCCACCGAAATCGCCCGGCCCGCGGGCCCGCCCTAGCCGCGCGGCAGGGGCAGGATGAACCAGAATGCCGCCCCGCCCTCCGGCCGGTTGGCCGCCCCGGTGACCCCGCCGTGCGCCTTGATGATCTGGGCGCAGATGGTCAGTCCCAGGCCCGAACCCGTCGGCTTCGTCGAAAAGAACGGCGAGAACAGCCGCGTGCCGTCGCCGTCTGCAAACCCCGGGCCGGAATCGAGCACCTCCACCTTCAGGCCCCCGTCGACCTGGGTGGTCCGGACCGTCACGCGGCCGCCGAAAGCCTGGGCCTGCATCGCGTTCATGAGGTAGTTCTGCAGCACCTGCTGGATCTCGCCCGGATGGCATTCCAGGGCCGCCTCGCCGCAGGCGGCCTCGACCTCGAGCCCGATCCCGGCTCCCTCCAGCTCGGCCCGGAAGCGCTCCGCGGTCTCGGTCACCAGGGCATCCAGGACGGTCTCCTGGCGCAGCAGCTTGCGGGGGCGGATGAAATCCAGCAGGTCGTGGATGATTTCCTCCATCCGCGCCACCTCGTCGGCGATGATCGCGGCGAACCGGTGATTCGGGTCGGATTCCTCGAGGTTTCGCGTGAGCGTCCGGGCGAAGCCGCCGATGGCGACCAGCGGGTTGCGCAGCTCATGCGCGACGATCGCCGAGGTCTCGCCCATCACGCTCAGGCGCTCCATGCGCAGGAGCGTCTGCTGGTCCTCCTTCTGCTGGTGATGGGCCCGCCGCAGGTCGACCAGCCGCCGCTCAAGCTCCCGGTAGAGCCGGCTGTTCTCGATCGCGGAAGCGCTCTGGTTGGCGAACATCTGCAGGAACTCGAGGTCCAGGTCGCCGATCTCCTGGCCGCTGATCGCGTTGTCCGCGACGATGACGCCGACCGGCCCGCTGCGGATCGTCAGCGGCGCCACCGCGAACGGCCCGCCCCCGAGCCAGCCGCGCAGCTCCTCGACGCCCGGCAGGTGCATGTCCGAAGACACCCGGACGACCCGGCGCTCGTGCATGGCCCGCACGAGCAGGTGCTCGCCGTGCTCGAGCGGGACGGTCATGCGGCGAACGACCTCGTTGACCGCCGCGTTGGTGTTCTTGATCGACTGGTCGTAGCTGGTCATCATCTCGAACAGGTCCGCCGGCCGGTCGGCCAGGTCGTGCCAGATGCGCGCCGCCTCCTCGGCGCTGCTCGGCCCGATCGCCAGTTCCCCGCGCAGGTTCGCGCCCGACTCGTCGACCAGAAGCAGGAAGGCGCGGTTGAAGCGCAGCCCCTGGCCCGCCGTGACGCAGATGAGGACCGCCTGCAGGATCTGGTCGAGCGTCAAGTGGGCGCCGTACAGGGCCTCGGAGACCTGGTTGAGCAGCGGCAGCTTGGCCAGCCGCGCCGCGCGCACCTGGTCCTCATGTCGGCGCGCCCGCTCGTCCTCGACGATGAGGATGCAGTGGCGGCGCGTGTCCTGCGCCCCGGCTTCGCCGTCGGCCGCGGGCAGCAGCGGGTCGGCCAGGAAGCCGCCGCAGGTGACCTCGACAGGGATCATGTCGCCGTGGACGTTGCGCAGCTGCAGCTGTCGTTGCTGGCCGCCCTGGCACCCTCCCAGCAGCGAGCATTCGCCCAGCGCACCGGGCGGCAGGAACCAGTCGCCGCAGATCTCGCCGGCCAGCGCGTCCACCGGCAGGCCGAGCAGCGCCGCGAAGCCCTCGCTGGCGGCTACCGCGCGCCCCTCGACGTCCATCACCAGCAGCGGCTTCCCGCAAGCCCGGAAGCCCGCGGCAACGATGGCCTGCCGCAGCGCGCCCGATTCAGTCGCGGACATCGGCGTCCTTCCCGGCGTCCGGCGCCTCGATCGCGCCGGCCCGCCTGTACATGTCCTCGTACCGCGCGGCCGAGCGGTCCCAGTCGAACCGCCGCCCCATTCCCCGCCGCTGCAGGGCGGCCCAGGCCTCGCCGTCGCCCCAGAGCGCCTCGGCGCGGCGCAGCGCCGCCAGCAGCATCTCGGGTCGGGCCTCGTCGAACACGAAGCCGTCGCCATCGGGCCGGGCCGCGTCGACGACCGTGTCGGCCAGGCCCCCGGTGCGCCGCACCACCGGCGGCGCCCCGTAGCGCAGCGCGTACATCTGGCCCAGGCCGCACGGCTCGAACAGGCTGGGCATCAGGAACAGGTCGCAGCCGGCGTAGATGCGGCGGGCCAGGGCGTCGTCGAATCCGCGAATGAAGGCCACGCGTCCCGGCCGCGCCCCGGACAGCGCCTGCAGGCGCTCCTCGAGGCCGGGCTCGCCGGTGCCCAACAGGGCGAAGCCCAGGCCGTCGTCGGCCAGCCGCTCCAGCAGCGGCAGCAGCAGCTCGATGCCCTTCTGCGCCACCAGCCGTCCGACGAAGCCGCACAGGGGGCGCTCCGGAGCCAGGTCGCACAGGCCCAGTTCGCCACGCAGCGCCAGGCGGCAGCTCCCGCGACCGCCGGTCGCCTCCGCCGTGAACCGCGCCGGCAGCGCCCTGTCGGCGCCCGGGTCCCACGAGCGGTAGTCGGCACCGTTGAGGATCCCGCAATAGGCGTCGCCGCGCGCCGCAAGCGCGCCCTCGAGGCCGCAGCCGTAGGCCGCGTCCGAGACGGTCTCTACGGCATAGCCCGGGCTGACGGTGTTGACGGCGTCGGCCGTGACGATCGCACCCTTCATCAGGTTGGCCCGCCCGTGGAACTCGAGCGGGCCGGGGAACGCCAGCACCGAATCCGGCAGGCCCATGGCGGCCAGGTCCGTTGCCGGGTGGATCTCCTGATGCGCCAGGTTGTGGATGGTCAGCGCGGTGACTGCCGGGCCCGGCAGCACGCCGCGGTCGAACCACAGGCGCCGCAGGACCGGAACCAGGGCCGCGTGGGCGTCGTGTCCATGGATGATGTCCACCGGCCAGCCCAGGCGGCCCGGCAGCAGCAGCGCGGACTGGGCCAGCAGCACCGCCCGCTCGAGCGCCAGCGCGGCCCCGCCGTCGCGATCGTAGACTTCGCCGGCGAACACCTCCGGCGCGTCGAGCAGGTACACGCGCGG
>JAYRFB010000102.1:0-13361 GCA_041908585.1 Candidatus Krumholzibacteriia bacterium | reverse complement strand
CCACCACGCCACGACCCCGAGCGACGCGCGTGTGCTGGAGGCGATGCTCCCCTGGCTGCGCGCGGGCCACGGGAACCCGTCGAGTCCGCACGCCGAGGGCGTGCGCGCTCGCGCGGCCGTCGAGCGCGCGCGGGAGCAGGCTGCAGCGCTGCTCGACACGGAGCCCGGGGCGATCATCTTCGGCAGCGGCGGCACGGAAGCGGACAACCACGCGGTGTACGGCGCCGCGAGGCTGGGCGCCGTCGCCGGCCGGCGCGAGCTGGTCATCTCGGCAGTCGAGCACCCGGCGGTCGGCGGCCCCTGCCGCGACCTGGCGCGCGAGGGCTTTGCCACGCGCGTCGTCGGTGTCGACGACCAGTGCCGAGTGGATGCCGCGGCCGCCTGCGCGCTTGTCGGCAAGGCGACCGCGCTGGTGTCGGTCATGCTCGCCAACAACGAGACCGGCGCGCTGCAACCGGTGGCCGCGATTGCCGAGTGCGCGCGGCGCGCCGGCGCGCTGTCCCACACCGACGCCGCGCAGGCCGTGGGCAAGATCCCGGTGAGCATGCGCGCGCTGGGCGTGGACCTCCTGGCGCTGGCCGGCCACAAGCTCTACGCGCCCAAGGGAGTGGGCCTGCTCTGCGTGCGGCCGGGGCTGGCGCTGCCCAACCTGATGCACGGTGCCGGCCACGAGGGCGGACGCCGCCCAGGCACCGAGAACGTCGCCGCCATCGTCGGGCTCGGGCGCGCCTGCGAGCTGGCCGGCAGCGACCTGGCCGCCGAGGCGGCCCGCCAGGCCGCGCTGCGCGACGAGCTGCAGGGACTGCTGTGCACGGCAATCCCCGGCGCGCACGTGCACGCGGCCGCCGCACCGCGGCTGCCCAACACCCTGAGCATCGCCTTTCCCGGCGCGACCGGTGCCGCGATCCTGGCGCACCTGCCGGACGTGGCGGTCTCGGCCGGCGCCGCCTGCCACGGCAGCGGCGGCGGCTCGACAGTGCTCGCGGCCATGGGTGTGGCGCGGGAACTGGCGGCAGGCACGTTGCGGATCTCGCTGGGCCGGGGCACGACCGCGGCAGACGTGCCGCGCGCCGCCGCCGCCGTCACGCTGGCCGTGGCGCGCGCGCGTGGAGGGGCCGCGAGCTAGGGACGTGGACGCAGGTCGGGATCGATCACGGCGAGGGCGATGAGCTGGCGCTGCAGGGTCGGGCAGCGGTTCTCGTCGGACAGGACCTCCGCGAGGGTGGTCGAGGCGAACGCCTGTTCCACCATGCCGAGCGCGTTGTCCAGCCGCCGGTGCAGCGGGCAGAGCTCCGAGCTGTGGCTCTCGAGGTCGATGGGGCACGACTCGATGCGCTTGAGCGGACTGACGGCATTGAGGATGTCCAGCATGCGCCAGTCCTCGGGCCGGCCGACCAGGACGAAGCCACCCTTGAGGCCGCGGGTCGACTGCACGATGCCGGCGCGCACCAGCGACTGCAGCACCTTGGACAGGTAGCTCGGCGGCACGTGCATGGCGTCGGCGATCTGCCGAGTGGTCAGCGAACGGCCCCCGCTGGAGGCCAGGGCCAGGACAGCGCGCATCGCATATTCGATCGTGAGAGAGAACAACTGCTTGCCCCGCGGCGCTGGCGCCGGTGATTGGCGGCCGGATATCAGACGTCCGCATCCAATTTAACGGCGCCGGCCCACCCTGTCAATCGGCTGGACCTCAACGGCCCAGGGCGATCCCGACACGCACCACCAGGTAGTCCCAGTTGTAGTCGCGGTCCAGGCCGTCGCCCGAGAAGTTGCCGGTCGTGAACCGGTTCCAGGTGTACTCGCCCGCCAGTTCGAGGTTGCCCATGCGGACGCCTGCCCCCAGGCTCAGGCCGGGCGTGTTGACGGCGGAAGTGAAGTAGCCGTCGCCCTCGACCTCGTCGCGATAGCGGTTGCGCAGCAGCGCCAGGCCACCGGTCAGGAACGGCCGTGTCGGGCCGCCGGGTTCGCCCAGGAAGGCCTGCAGGTCCAGGCCGTAACGGATCACGGAAGTCTCGAGGCGGTAGCCCAGCAGGCCATCCGGGCCGAAGTCGCCGACGCCGTCGGCAGCTCCGAAGGACGCGTAGTGCACGGCCGCCGCGACCGCGAAGTCGCGGCCGGTGAACTGGCGCAGGCGGGCGCCCAGCTGCCAGCCCGTCCCCGCGTCGAACCCCGTCTCGGAGTCGAAGAAGTCCTCATCCTGGTCGCCGGCCGGCTGGACCAGGCCACCCTCCAGAACGAGCTCATACGTCGAGGGTGCGCGGTGGTGGCGGGGTCCCCTGGATTCGAGCACGACCCTTGACTGGGCCGGCTCCGCGGCCAGGAAGCTCGCCAGCACCACCAGCGACACGACGGTTGCGGTTCCGTTCCCCGTGTTTCGCATGATCTCCCGCTCCTGAGGTGACGGCACCCCGCGAAGGGGGGCCTGGGTCCGGCTCGGCAGCCTCCCCATGCAGGGACGATGCCCGGCGGTCTCACCAGCGCCCAAGGTCATCCACGCGCCCAATGCATTGCAGCGCAATAACTTGATTAAGCGGGCGGCGCACTGCGCCGAAGTCGCGGGCCGGCCGCGACGGCGCGGGTGTCCCCGGGCGGGCACGCCGCGTTCCGGAAGTGGACACGCCAAGGGCGCCATTCAGGCTTCCAGGCGCGTCCGCTCGAGCTGGTCCTCGACCGCTGCCAGGAGCACGGCGGCCTCGAACGGCTTGGTGATGTACTTCGCGACACCGCCCTCGCGCGCGCGCCGGTAGTCCTCCTCGCCGGTGCGCGCGGTCAGGTAGATCACCGGGATGTGGCTCGTGGCCCCGATATGGCGCAGCCGCTCCACCACCACGTGCCCGTTCCCGGCCGGCATGCCGATATCCAGGATGATCAGGTCCGGCTCGTGCTCGATCGCGCACTTCGTGGCACCGAGGCCGTCCATCGCCGACACGACCTGGTATCCGGCCGCGCCCAGGCGCAACGTCAGGCTGTGCACGATGTCGGGCTCGTCGTCCACGACGAGGATCCTGCCCTTGCTCATCGCCGGGCTCCTTCCTGCCCGGGCACCATCGACGGTTCCGGGCGGTTCCATTCGTCGAACTCCGCGAGCGGGCCGGGCCGCCCGTCCGGATCGACAGGCGTGACGGTCCAGGCCAGGGCGGCCGCGGGCCCGGCGGCGGCGCCGAGCAGGCCCGCCAGGCGCGACGTGGCGCCCGGCATCCCTTCGCGCACCAGGGCGGCAAGTACCGGGCGGCCCCCGCAGGCAAGGGTCGTGACCGGCAGCTCCGGATCGGCCGCCAGCGCGCGCAACTCCGCGGCCAGTCCGTCCGGAGGCAGGCCGCCCCCGCAGGCGGCGAACAGCACCAGGCTCCACGGCTCCCAGCGACGCGGAGCGGCGCGCAGCGCATCCGCGCAGAACGCGCTCAGGTGCCCGGCTTCCGTGTAGGCCGGCAGCGAGAACCCGAAGATGGATCCCTGTCCGGCGGTGCTGACCAGGTCGAGGCGGCTGTCATGCAGTTCGAGCAGTCGCGACGCGATGGCCAGCCCCAGGCCCAGGCCCTGCTCGCCGGGACCGTCACGCCGGTCCACCTGGGCATACTTGCCGAGGATCCGCGCGCGATGGCGCGGTTCGATGCCCGGGCCGCGGTCGGCCACCTCGATCGCGACGCGATCGCCGAGGCGTCGCGCACGCAGGCGGATCGGCGCGCCAGGGGGCGAGAAGCGCTGCGCATTGTCGAGCAGGTGGTCCAGGAGCCCCGCCACCAGTTCGCCGTCGGCAAGGGCCAGTGTCGTCTCCGGACCTGGCGGTACCGACAGCTCGAGCGGCTGCCCGGCGGCCCGGCAGCGTGGCGCCAGCCGGAGGGCTGCCTCGCGGAGCGCGGCTCCGAGGTCGAAACGACCCCGATGCAGGCGGAGGGTCCCGGACTCCAGGTTCGAGAGGTGGACCAGCCGCTCGACGATCCCGCCGAGCCGGCGGCAATTGCGCAGTGCGGCCTCGAGACAGTGCTTCTGCTCGGCGTTGACGGGACCGACGACCTCGTCATGGACAAGCGCGCAGAATTCCTTGATGGCGGTCAGCGGTGTCCGCAGCTCGTGGCTCGCGGCCGCCAGGCTGTCGGACTTCGCCAGCGCAGCCGCTTCCAGCTGGGCGTTGGCTCCACGCAGGCTCTCGAGCAGGCGGTCGCGCGCAAGCTGGCTGCGCTTGAGTTCCAGGAACACGCCGACCTTGGCGCGGATGATGTGGGGATCCAGCGGCTTGAACAGGTAGTCGACCGCTCCCGCATCGTAGCCGGTGAAGACGTGCTGGCGGTCCTTGCTGATGGCGGTGACGAAGATCACCGGCACGTGCCTCGTGCGTTCCAGCCCGCGCATCAGCGCAGCCACCTCGAAGCCGTCCATGCCGGGCATCTGCACGTCCAGGAGCACCAGCGCGAAGTCATGCTCCAGCATCAGCGCCAGCGCCTCGTTGCCCGAGAGCGCCGTGAAGATGCGCACGTCGTCGCGGGCCAGGAGCTGGGCCAGCGACTGGAGGTTCGCCTCGCGGTCGTCGACGACCAGGAGGTTCAGGCGATGGTCGGGTGCGCTCGACGGGCTCAGCACGGCACCACCTCCTTGCCTGGCGCCGCGCGCGCGCCGGAGCGCTGGAGCCCGGCGAGGGCCGTGCCAAGGCGCTCCGCCGGCAGCTCCGGATCGAGCACCGGCAGCGACGGCGGGACGACGACCGAAGCCGGGACCATGGCCGAGACCACGACGACGCGGGTCGCGGCAGCAGCTTCCCACCATTGCCGCTGAACGGCTTCCGTCAGCGACATCAGGGTCTGCGGCCGCACCAGCACCAGGCCGGGCCGGGTCGCGGACTCGAGCGCCGCGAGCCCCGCGGCCGGATCGCGACAGACGCGCACGCGGGCGCCGCAGGATTCGACCTTTCCGCTCAGCCGGAACGCCGATCGCATGTCACCGTCGACGATCAGGATCGACTGGCCGGCAAGCAGGCTCGCCGCAGCGCCGGCCGGCGCCGCGGCTCGTGTCACGGCCGTCATCACGACCGGCGTCACTTCTGGCGTCGTGCTGTCGCCGGGTGCCGGGAGCGCGTGCGGCGGCTCCCCTGTCCCCCGCGCAGATGCCGGCGCCGGGCCGGCAGTGGCCGTCGTGGGCGGCTGCAGCGGCAGCCGCAGGCGGAACGTGCTGCCGTGTCCGACCTCGCTGGCCACCTCGATGCGAGCGCCGAGCAGGTCGGCGAGCCGGCGGCAGATCGAGAGCCCGAGCCCGGAGCCGCCGAACCGCCGCGAGATGGAGCCGTCGCCCTGCGTGAAGGGCGCGAAGAGGGCCGGCACGACGTCCGCGCTGATGCCGATGCCCGTGTCGGCGACGACGAAGTCGATGGCCGTCTCACCCTCGCCCGCGACCGGCGCCGCCGCGATGCGCAGGCTGACGCCGCCCTTCTCGGTGAACTTGAGCGCGTTGTTGAGGAGGTTCTTGAGGATCTGGCTGAGGCGGGTCGGGTCGGCCACGCACTCGAGCGGCGTGCCGGGCTCGACGATCACCTGCAGGTCCAGGCGTCGACGCTCGGCCAGCGGCCTGTAGAGCGCGGCCAGCGACGCGGCGAGGTCGGCCACCCGGATCGTCTCGGGGTAGAGCTCCAGCCGTCCAGCCTCGGCCTTGGTCAGGTCGAGGATGTCGTCGATGATCACCAGGAGCTCGCGACCCGCCTTGTTGATCACCTGCGCCGCGTCCACCTCGTCCGGTCCCAGTCGCCCCTGCCGGTTCTCAGCAAGCACCTGCGACAGCAGCAGCATGCTGTTCAGCGGCGAGCGCAGCTCGTGCGTCATGTTGGCCAGGAACTCGTTCTTGTAGCGATCCGAACGCTGGAGGCGCGTGTTCGTGCGCTGGAGCTCGCGCCGTTGCGCCGCGTAGGCCGCCGCCTGGCGGCGCGTCTCCCCCAGGAGCATCTGGACGCGCTCGCGCGATCGTCGCGCGTCGAGCGCATCGGCCACCGCCTCGACCGAATCGGACAGGACGGCGGTCGCCTCGGCAGACGGGACGGCGGCGAAGAGGAAGACCCCCACGCCCTTCACGCGACCGGCGATCGCGTACGGCACGGCCACGCAGGTCCCCTGCACTCCTGCCGGCTCGACCAGCCGACGCCGCCCGGCCGCCGCACGGCCAGCCAGGCCGTCCCCGAGACGCAGGCGCGGCGGCGGATCGGCCGGCCAGCCGCTGCCGGTCTGCGCCGCCAGCTCGAGCAGCTGCCCGCCGCGCAGGAGGTAGAAGGCACCGGCGCGCGCGCCGCTGGACCCGCCAAGGACGTGCAGGACGGAGCGTGCGAGCGCGCGCGACGAGGGTGCTGACCGCAGTGCGCGGCGCAGCGCGGCGGCAGCCTCGAGCTGGCCGGCCCGGCGTTCAGCCAGGCGGCGCAGCCTCGACAGTTCTCGGCAGCGCTGGCGTACCTCGCCGACAGCCCAGACCGCCGCCGCCAGGGCGGCTCCGGCCCCGATGGCCGTGGCGACGGCCGGCGACAGGCCCGGCGCCAACGCGGCTGACGCCGCCAGCACGAGCGCGCCCGCCGCGACCAGGCGCAGGCGGGCCATCGTGCCCGACCGCGGTCGGACGCGCTCGCCATGGCCAGCCTGCGTGGAACCAGGGTGCATGATCGCCCGGCGCCCGGCCGTCCTTCGCGCCCGGGCGGGGGGCAAAGGACATCGTCGGACCCACCGGGTTTTCGGCAGCCCAGGCCGCCACCTTGATCAATGATCGCCGGCGGCGCCCACCATCGGCGTCTCGATCCCCAGCCGCTCGAGGTGGCGATAGAGCGTACTGCGGCTGACCCCCAGGCGCCGGGCGGCCTGGGCGCGGTTGCCCCGGGTGGCGGACAGCGCAGCCAGGATCAGCGCACGGCCGTTGCCGGCCTCCTCGTCCCGCGGCCCGGGCGGAGGCAGGCCCTCGACCGCGGCAGGCCCCTCCAGCAGCAGCCGGTCGCCGTCGAGCGATTCCAGGTCCAGATGCACGCGGCCGCAACCACCCAGCTGCACGTGTGCCTGCCGCGCCACCATGGCCAGCTCGCGCACGTTGCCGGGCCAGCGATGGCGCTGGGCCCGCTCGAGGCTGCCCTGCGAGAAGTAGGTCGACAGGTCGACGGGTCGCCCTGCCGCCTCCGACAGGAGGTGCCTCAGGAGCGGCAGGATGTCCTCGCGGCGTTCGCGCAGGGGCGGCAGCTTCAGCTCGAGGATGCGCAGTCGGTAGTAGAGGTCCGCACGGAAGCGGCCGGCGGCGACCAGCGACCGCAGGTCGGCGTTCGTGGCGGCCACGAGCCTGATATCCGCGTGGCGCTGCGCAGGATCACCGACCGCCTGGTACGTACCGTCCTGCAGCAGCCTGAGCAGCCGCGGCTGCAGGTCCAGCGGCAGGTCGCCGATCTCGTCCAGGAATAGCGTGCCGCCGTCCGCCCTCGACGCGAGCCCCTGTCCATTGCCGTCGGCGCCGCTGTAGGCCCCGCGCACATGCCCGAAGAATTCGCGCGCAAACAAGGATTCCGGCACGGCCGAGACGTTGACCGCCACCAGCTCCCGCCCTCGCCGACGGCTGCGCTCGTGCAGACGCCGCGCGAACAGCTCCTTGCCGGTGCCCGTCTCGCCGGTGATCAGCACGGGCTCGTCGCTGTCGGCAAAGGCGTCGGCCAGCTGCAGGAGGTCGCGCATCAGCGACGAGACATGGACGATGCGGACCGGCGCCTGGCAGGGCCCGCCGGCTCGCGAGCCCGCGCGGGCGGCGGGCGCCGCAACCGGCGTCGACTCCTGCCGCTGCCGGCGGTCGGCCACGCGCGCCACCAGCTCGCGGGCGCGGCGGATGCCGGCCTCGCCGCCCAGACGCAGATGCAGGTGCAGGGCCGAGAGGGCGTCCTGCCACGCCTCCTCGAGGACGGACGACGCCTCGACCAGCAGCCCCGACTCGACCCGCGCCAGGCCGATGTCGGCGGCGACCATCAGCGACTCGGCCAGCTCGTGGTCGGCGCCGACCTCGCGCAACAGCCGCACGGACTCGGTGATGGCAGCCACCGCCGAATCGGGGTCCGCCTGCGCCATCAGGCCGCCGGCCAGCGCGCGACGGGTGGCGCCCTCCTCGAAGCGGTCGCCGAGCCGCCGGGCCCTGGCCAGGGCCTGCCGCAGAATGACCACCGCCTCCGCGGAGCGGCCGAGCCGGACCAGGCACTCGCCCTGGCGACGGGCCACCTCGACGGCCAGGTCGCCGTCCGGCGCGATGCTCGCGGCCAGCGCCTGGGCGCGCCCGTAGTAGCGCAGCGCATGATCCAGGCGGCCCTCGTCGCGCTGAACGTCGCCCAGGTACTCGAGGGCCAGAGCCTCCTCGCGCGGCAGGCCGAGGGTCCCGGCCTGGCGGAAGGCGTCAAGGAGCCCGGCGCGCGCAGCCGGGAGCTGGCCGCGCAGGCGCTGCACCTGCCCGAGGGCCAGCCCGGCGCGGCATAGGCTCACGCGGGCGCCGACCTGGGCGAGCAGCCGTACGGCCGCCTGCAGTTCGGACTCCGCGCGCTGGAAACGCCCTCGCTTGTAGGCGGCGATGCCCAGGTTGAGGCGGTTGCCACCCATGTTCTTGAGCATGCCGAGGGCGGCATGGAGCTCATGGGCGCGCCGCCACCAGTCCTCGGCTTCGTCATACCTCGACTCGCGGAAGGCGATGATGCCCAGGAGGTTCGCGGTGCGGGCGCTGTCGTGCTGGCGTCCCAGCAGGCGGAAGAGCGCCTGCGCCGCCTCGGCGTCATCGCGTGCCGCGCGCGCCTCGCCCAGGTGGGAGCGGGCCAGGCCCCGCAGGTAGAGGTAGTCCGCAAGGCCCGGCGAGAGCTCGCGCCCGTGCGCCTCGATCCAATCGGTACAGGCGGACTCCACGAGCGCGTACTCGCCGGCCTTGCACCCGAAGGCCAGCCGCACGGCCTCCAGTTCCGCCAGGTCCCCCGTGACCAGGCCCCAGCGCCCCGCCGAGGCGATCAGCACCTCGAGGTCCTCGCGCCGGTCCAGCTGGAACAGGCAGCGGGCCGCCAGCACCACGGCGTCGCGGACCGTGGGCCCGGTGGCGCAGCCGGGCGCGGGGTCGCCGGCCAGGCAGTCCAGGCACCGCCGCGCCAGGTCCAGGGCGCCGGCGTAGTCCTCGTCCAGGAACAGTCGCCAGGCGGCGTCCCAGCCCGCGCGGTCCAGGCAACGGCCGCCGAGGTCGTGGCGCGCGCCGTCGACCGCCTCGAGTCGCACGATTTCAGCGCGCATCGGCGGCCTCCGGCGCCGGGCGGCGCTGGTCGATGATCACCAGCTTGAAGGTCAGGAGCCCGCCCTGGTTCACCGGGACGAGCAGGACGAGTCGCCCGTCGCCCGAGCCGCCGGGCCGCGTGGTGGACTGGATGCCGGGCCACTGGGGATCGTGCTGATATCGCTCTCCGGTACCGCCGCCGCCGCCGAAGTCGTTGGAATCCAGCGGGTCGCCGGTGGACGAGTCGTTGCCGTCGTCGTTCGACACCTCCACGCGCGCACTCGAGGCGGGCGGCAGGAGGCACAGGAGCGGCAACGCCAGGGCGGCCAGGCCGCGGGCGAGGCCGCGTCGGATCGATGCGCAGCGTGACATGGAAAGCCTCCCGGTTCCGTCCGGCCCGCCATGATCTGGATGCTGCCGCGCAAGGAGCCCGTCCGGTCAGGCAGGAGCCGGCCCTGTAGGGTGCCTGAAGCTAGGGAGAATCGGCGCGCAGGTAAAGAGGTCCACCCCTGTGCGCCGGGACGGCGGCGTTGTACATTGGCAAGCCACCACCAGACCACGGGAGAGCAGGCCATGGAGTACCGGTTCCTGGGCAAGTCGGGCCTGAAGGTGTCGGCGCTGTCGTACGGCGCGTGGGTCACCTTCGGCGAACAGGTGGACGCCGACCTGGCGTACCGCTGCATGAGCGCGGCCTTCGACGCGGGCGTGAATTTCTTCGACAATGCCGAGGCATATGGCGGCGGGCAGGCGGAGATCATCATGGGCCAGGTCCTGCGCCGCGCGGGCTGGCGCCGCAGCGACCTGGTGGTCTCCACCAAGATCTTCTGGGGCGGCGAGTACCAGGGCCCCGGCAAGCCGTACCGGTATGGCGTCAACGACCGCGGCCTGTCGCGCAAGCACCTGGTCGAGGGCACGAATGCCGCCCTGGCGCGGCTGCAGCTGGACTACGTGGACCTGCTGTTCTGCCACCGTCCCGACGCGGACACGCCGCTGGAGGAAACGGTCCGCGCGATGGACTTCCTGGTCGGCCAGGGCAAGGCCCTCTACTGGGGCACCAGCGAGTGGTCCGCGGCGCAGATCAGGCAGGCCTGGGACATCGCGCGCCGCGAGCACCTGGTCCCGCCCACGATGGAACAGCCCCAGTACAACATGTTCCATCGCGAGAAGGTCGAGGTGGAGTTCGCGCCGCTGTACGAGGAGATCGGGCTGGGTACCACGGTCTGGAGCCCGCTTGCCTCCGGCCTGCTGACCGGCAAGTACAACGACGGCATCCCCGCCGGCTCGCGGCTGGCGCTGCCGGACTACGGCTGGCTGCGCGGGATCGTCGAGGGGCCCGAGGGCCCGGCCAGGCTGGACAAGGTGCGGCGCCTGGCGCCGCTCGCACGGGAACTGGACGCGACCATGCCGCAGCTGGCCATCGCCTGGTGCCTGGCCAACGACGACGTCAGCACGGTCATCATGGGCGCCTCGAAGCCGGAGCAGATCGGCGACAACCTCGGCGCCCTGGCCGTCGCGGAGCGGCTGACGCCGGAGTTCCTCGAGCGCATCGAGGACATCCTGGACAATCGTCCGCAGGGCGAGAAGAACTGGCGAGGCAACTGACATGAAGGGAATCGTGACAGCCATGGCCTGCATCAACCTGTCGCTTGCCGGCGCCGCGGCTGCCGGTCCCGGGCGCGACAATCCCCTGCTCCTGGCGTGGGACACGCCGGAGGGAACGCCCCCGTTCGCGCGCATCGAGCTGGTCGACATCGAGCCGGCCATGGTCGCCGCCATGGCCGAGCACGACCGGGAGATCGCGGCCATCCGCGACAACCCCGAGCCGCCGACGTTCGCCAACACGATCGAGGCGCTGGACCGCGCGGGTTCGCTCCTGTCGCGGGTGGGCGCGGTCTTCTCCGTGCTCAACGGCACCTCGACGAGCGACTCGCTGCAGGCCGTGGCCCGGCGCCTGTCGCCGCTGCGTTCGCGGCACGCCGATGCGATCCTGCTGGACCAGGCGCTCTTCGCGCGCATCGACGCGGTGCATCGCGCGCAGGCCGACCTGGGCCTCGACGGCGAGCAGGTCCGGCTTCTGGATGAGACCTGGCGCGAGTTCACGCGCGGCGGCGCCGCGCTTGACGAGGCGGACCGGGTGCGGTTGCAGGCGATCAACGAGGAACTGGCGATGCTGGGCCTGCAGTTCGGCGAAAACGTGCTCAAGGAGACGAATCGTTACGAGCTGGTCGTCGCCGACGAGGCGGGCCTGTCGGGGCTGCCGCCGGCCCTGGTGCAGGCCGCCGCGGAAGCCGCGGCCCAGCGCGGCAGGCCGGGCAGCTGGGTCTTCACGCTGCACCGCCCGAGCCTGATCCCGTTCCTCGAGTCGAGCACGCGGCGCGACCTGCGCGAGCAGCTGCTGCGCGCCTACCTGTCCATGGGCAGCCACGGCGACGAGCTGGACAACCGTGCGGTGCTCCGGCGCACCGTCGAGCTGCGCCTGGAGCGGGCACGGCTCCTGGGCTTCCCCTCGCACGCGCACTACGTGCTTGCCGACAACATGGCCGGCAATCCGGGCGCGGTCTATTCCCTGCTGGACCGGCTGTGGGCGCCGGCCCTGGCGCGCGCCAAGACCGAGGCCGCCGATATGCAGGCCCTCGTCGATGCCGAGGGCGGCGGGTTCACGCTGGCAGCGTGGGACTGGTGGCATTACGCCGAGAAGGTCAAGAAGGCCCGCTTCGACCTGGACGAGGGCCTCGTCCGCCCCTACTTCGAACTGGAAGCCGTGCGCGCCGGGCTCTTCGACGTGGTCCGGCGCCTGTGGGGCCTGACGTTCCGCGAGCGGGACGACGTCCAGGTCTGGCACCCCGAGGTCAAGGTCTACGACGTCCTCGACCAGGATGGAAGCCTGCTGGCCGTCTGGTATAGCGACTACTTCCCGCGCGAGAGCAAGCGCGGAGGCGCCTGGATGAGTTCCCTTCGCAAGACGTGGCGTGACGGCGACCGGCGCGTGGTCCCGCTGGTCTACAACGTCGGCAACTTCACGCGACCGACCGCCGACACGCCGGCGCTCCTGAGCCTCGACGAGGTCCGGACGATGTACCACGAGTTCGGGCACGCGCTGCACGGCATGCTCTCGCAGTGCCGCTACGAGAAGCTCAGTGGAACGTCGGTCGCGCGCGACTTCGTCGAGCTGCCGAGCCAGGTCCTGGAGAACTGGGCTCTGGACCCGGACGTGCTGGCGCGCCACGCGCGGCACTGGCAGACAGGCCGGCCCATGCCCGCCGAGCTGGTGGAGCGACTGCAGCGCGCTCGCCACTTCAACCAGGGCTTCGAGACCGTCGAGTACCTGGCCGCCAGCTACCTCGACATGGACTGGCACACGCTGGAAGACCCGGCCCAGGCGGCGAACGTCGATCCTGAGGCCTTCGAGGCGGCGTCCCTGGGCCGCATCGGGCTGATCGACGCCATCGCCGTCCGCTACCGCAGCCCCTACTTCCGGCACGTCTTCGGCGGCGGCTACTCGGCCGGCTATTATTCCTACGTGTGGGCCGAGGTGCTGGACGCCGACGCGTTCGCCGCGTTCCAGGAGTCGGGCGACGTCTTCGACCCGGCGACCGCCACGGCTTTCCGGCGCCACATCCTCGAGCGGGGCGGCGCGGCGCCACCCATGGAGCTGTACCGCGCCTTCCGGGGACGTGATCCCGGTATCGGGCCGCTCCTGGAGAGGCGCGGGCTCGACTGAGCGGGCGCGCGAAGCGTCCGCCGGGCCCGGGGACCCGCCGACACACCGGAGGACCGGAGCCCGGGTGCGACCGTACCCGCGGGAGTCGGCCCGGGGGCGAATTCCGTCAAGGAAGCCGCCCGCCGTGCCGATGCCCGGGCCAGGGGCGGGATCGGCAGCGCCGGTCCCGGGCCCCTGCCGGTGTCGACCCCGGGGGTGTGGGATGCGTGTCGAGACGAGGATCGCCTGTCTGGCCGGAGGCGCCGCCGCGGCCTCGGTGACGGCTGCGGGCATCCTGGCAGCGACCCGGCAGGGCTGGCGACCGGACGCCTGGACGGTGGTGGGCAGCATCGCCGCGTGCCTGCTGGCCTCCCTGGCGGCCTGGCGCGCCGCCCGCGTATCCGCCGCACCCGAGATGGACGCATATGGCGACCTG
>JAYRFB010000101.1:0-16264 GCA_041908585.1 Candidatus Krumholzibacteriia bacterium | reverse complement strand
GCTGTTCCCGGTCAATCTGGCGGACCTGCTGCTTCGGCACAGCAGCGCGAACCACAAGCGGGAGACGATCGCGTGGTCGAAGCGGAGGCAGTCGAGCGCGGAACGGCTGGCGGTGTTCCTGGTGTGGCGGAACTACCTGAAGGGTCGGCGGGAGAAGGTGCGGGGCAGCCCGACGCCGGCTCAGGCCCGGGGGATGCTGGATCGGAGGCTCGAGGTCTGGGACGTGCTGGAGCGACGGATGTTCGTGACTCGGACGGCGTTGCCGGCGCGGTGGCAGGAGTACTACTGGGGGCGGGTGCGGACGCGGGTGCTGGCTCGGCAGCGGGCGCATGAGCTAAAGTACGCGGTGTAGAAGGTCGGGTGGTGCCGTCTGCGCGGGCACCTATCGCGGGCGGACACAATCTCTACGGCACAACCGTCAGCGCGGAACCGGCTCGCCGGCCGGGGCAGCGGCCGGCGTCGCCGCGGTCAACGCCCGCGCCAAGCTCAGCAGGTCGTCGCGCCGCACCGAGAACGTGCCCGCCAGCCCGCCGTCCCAGGCGGACATCGTCAGTGAACAAGGCAGGGGCCCCAGTGCGTCGGTGCCCGGCAACGCCGCCGTGCCCTCCAGGTCGCCGGCCAGCCCGGCGAACCAGCGCCAGAGCGCGGTCAGGTCGCCGGCGATCACCTCCTGGACGTGGCCGTCGCCGGAGGCGGCCGCCGAGAGCGGTCGCGGGTCGACCGGGCCGCGGCGGGCGTCATCGCGGCAGGCGGCGATCATCGCCGCCAGGGCCTCGCGGTCCGGGTCCGCGCTGGCCAGCAGGCGGTTCCCGACACGGGCGAGCCGGATCTCGGGCGCCAGGCGGTCGAACAGGCCGGACACCTGCGCCACCTGCGGCGAGGCGCCGGCGGTCCCGGGCACCGGGGCCAGCAGGGCGGGCGCGTCCAGGCTGACGCGGTAGGCGCGCACCTCGGCGCCGGGGAAGGGCTCGTCTTCCAGCGGCTCCAGCCGCACCGGCACCGGCAGCGCCGACAGCCGCTCGAGGAGCCCGGTCACCTGCCGAAAGGCGGCCTTGCCGTCGCGGGCCTCGAGCACCGCGTGGACGAAGGCGCCGTCACCGGTTACGCGCAGGCCGGCGGCCACGGGGCGGGCCGTCAGCGGCACCAGGCCCAGGTAGTCCGCGTACCAGGACTCGTAATCGCGCGCGGCGACCGGATCCAGCAGCGCGGCCGTGCGCTTCATGTCCGACAGGTACACCGGCTCGAACACCGCGAAGGGGCGCGTCAGGTCCATTGCCGCCACCTGCACCAGGTCCGAGCCGGGCGGCAGCAGGGCCGTCAGCCGCGCCGCCTCTGCCAGCGACGGCTGCGGTCCCGGGGACAGTTCCGAACCGGGCACGATGTGCAGGCGGTCCATGGTCTCCCAGCGGTCGTCGACGCGCCGGATCGCCAGGTCCAGGCGCGTCACGCAGCGGGCCACCGTGCGCAGCGAGGCCTTGACCGCAGCAGCGTCGGCCGCGGTCAGGAGGGCGGGCTGGAGGGCGCCCGTGCTGTCGGGCCGCGCCGCGGCCAGCTGGTCCATTCCCGACTCGAGCAGCGGCAGGCCCAGCTTGAGCGACAGGCCCAGGTCCAGCGTGGCGGACAGCAGGCCCTCCGGCAGCGGCAGGTCGGTGGGCCGGTCTAGTGGCCTGAGCAGGGGCGAGCTGGACAACGCGGCGTAGCCACCGCTCTGCTGCAGGTTGACGAACGGGCTGCCGGGGCCCCGGTAGCCCAGCTGCGCCAGGTCGCCCCGCAGCGGGAAGACGAAGGTCAGGTCCGGCGAGCCGCCCATCATCAGGCCCGTCAGGCCGACCGCCACCAGCAGCGGGCGTTCCGGATCGACCACCTCGGCGAACCCGGGCAGGCCGTCGCCGAACGCCGAGAGCAGCGAATGATCGCGGCTGCCTGGAGTGCTGCCGAAAGCCTCGGCCAGCGCCTGCCACTCGGTCTCGGCGGCGGACAGCGAAGACAGCGCCACCACCAGCGCCGAGCCGGGCGGCACCAGGCGCGCGGCGTCTTCCGGCACCACAAGCCGGGTGCCGGCGTCAGGCGGCGATGCCGCGACGGGCCCGCCGGTGGCGAGCACGACCACGGCGACAGGCAGCAGGAGGAAGCTTGCGACGGGGCGGGGGCGGGGCCAGGCGACAAGGCCTGCGGGCATGACGGTTCCTTCCGGGAGCGTTCGCGGCGCGGCGCGGGCACAATTATACATGTGCGGCGGCGCGGGGCCAGTGGCCGCCGCCGATACACCCGCGATTTTCCGCTTTTTTTCTGGGGAGAACGACCGATGCGACGCCTGACCTACCTCGCCCTGGCCGCCACCGTGCTGGGCCTGTCCCTGCCCGCGACCGAAGCCGGGGCCGCCGTCCAGACGAAGACCGTGACCTGGCAGCACGAGGGAGTCACCCTTGAGGGCTACCTGGCCTGGGACGACGCCCTTGCCGGCCCGCGCCCCGGCGTGCTGGTGGTCCACCAGTGGATGGGCCTGACGGAGAACGAGATGATGCGCGCGCGACTGCTGGCCGGCCTGGGTTACGTCGCGCTGGCGACCGACGTCTACGGGCAGGGCGTACGCCCGGCGGACACCCCGGCGGCGGCGAAGGAGGCCGGCAAGTACTACGGCGACCGCGACCTGCTGCGCGCGCGCGTGGCCTCGGGCCTGGCCGAACTGAAGAAGCAGCCGGGCGTCGACGCGACGCGCACGGCCGCCATCGGCTACTGCTTCGGCGGCGGCGCGGTGCTGGAGCTGGCCCGGTCGGGGGCCGAGGTGGGCGGCGTGGTCAGCTTCCACGGCAGCCTGGACACGCCGCTGCCGGCGGCCAAGGGCGGCGTGAAGGCGAAGGTCCTGGTCTGCCACGGCGCGGTCGATCCCTATGTGAAACCCGAGGCCGTGACCGGGTTCCAGGCAGAGATGGAGGCGGCCGGCGTCGACTACCAGTTCATCGCCTACGCCGGCGCCGTGCACGCGTTCACGCAGAAGGGGGCCGGCAACGACCCCTCGCGCGGGGCGGCCTACGACGAGAAGGCCGACCGGCGGTCGTGGGAGGCGATGAAGGACTTCCTGGCGGAGGTGTTCGCGCGGTAGCAGCACTCAGCCGAGCGACTTCTCGATCTCCGTCGCCGTCGCCAGGTCCACCGGCGCGCCGCGCTCGCGCAGCTTCTCGACGAAGAGGCGCCGCAGGCGCGCCGGCTCGTTCTGGCCGAACTTCGCCTTGCCGGTCCAGGCCGCGGTGACGACGCGGAACACGCCGACGCGCGCCAGCGAGCCCCGGTACATCGGCAGCTCGTGGTCGATGGGCACATGGCCGCCCTCCGGCTGCATCTTCAGCATCAGCGCCTGCAGGGCGCGCGCCTTCAGCGACGGGTCCTCGACCACCTCGGCTACGCCGTCGATCTCCACCGACTTGAAGAAGTGCGTCGCCGGGCACGCATGGTCGGGCGCGCTCCAGTACGAGGGGATGAAGCTGTACTCCTTGACCATCGTGAAGCCGGCACGGGGGCGGGCCCGCATGAGCTCGTACTTCTCGCCGGCCAGCGCGCCATGGAAGACGATGTCGCGGCCGAGCGCCGCGAAATTCAGCGCGATCGAACGCGGGCGGCCTTCGGCGGTGACCAGCGTGAGGTAGCCCACGGCGCAGTCGCGGGCCACCTCGTCGAAGAGGGCTTCATCCAGGATCTCCAGCTCGGTGCGGCGCATCGGCGGTCAGCCTTTCCGGCGGCGGTGGGCCACCGTGCGTCGGATGTAGTCGGCGGCATCGGGCGTGCGGCACGACGTCTCGCCGTGGTCGACCTCGACCTTGCCGATCCGCGCGGCCGCAGCCAGCGCGGCCTTCTCCAGCGCGCCGCCGCGCGCGCCGATCGCGATCAGCGCCATGTTCATCGCATGGCGCACGCGATTGGGACGGTCGTGGATCGCGCCGGCGATCCCGGGGATGAGCGCCGCCAGGGCCGGCTCGTCGGCATCGTCGCGCATCGCCAGGTGGGCCGTGACGTTCCAGCCGGCGGTCGCGACCCATTCGCCCTTGCGCCCGCGCCAGGCGGTCGCGCGCCCGGCGGCCAGCGGCGATCGCGCGACCAGGCTGCCGAAGGCGTCGCAGACGAGGTAGTTGTCCAGGTCCCGCGCCCAGGCGTCCAGTTCCGGCGCCGTAAACGCCGCGGGGTCGGCCACCATCGTCGCCAGCACCCGCGCGTCGTGGTTGCCGCTGCCCCACAGGCCGACAGCCAGTGCCTGGTCGCAACCGGCGGCCTTCGCCAGCTTCTTCAGTTCTGCATAGCTGACGCCGCACTGTGCCGGGCCCACGCCGTGCTTCGCGTTGACCTTGCGGTTCTGGGCGGTGCCGGCCTGCTCGAGCGCGGCCAGGGCCTGGGCGGGCGTCACGCGGATTCCGTCCTGCTAGGGCTTGATCGCCAGGCCGGCGCCCGAGAACACGATCTCCGGCGTCACGTCCTGCTGGTTCATGAGGTTGCCCGCGTTGATCGCCCAGGTCGACGTGCGGCCGTTCACGAGCGGCGCGTTGCTGCGCACGACGTCGCCCGGGACGGTGACGTTGAGCGTGACATCCAGCTCGCCGATGGCGCCGATCAGCGTCGTCGCCAGCTCGGCCTGGCGGCGCGCCGACTCGCCCGTGGGGGCGGGCGCCGGCTGGCGTGCGGGAGCCGGGAAGCCGTACTGCCTCGACTTCAGGACCAGGTTGGCGCCCTGCCCGCGCTCGTAGCCCAGCCCGGCCCCGCCCAGGGCGGCGGCCAGGTCGTTGAGCATCCAGGAAACGCCCTTGAGGTCGGTGAACTTCAGCAGGCAGTCGAGCGTGCTGCGGCCGCCCTCGTTGCCCTTGGTGAGCGTCACCAGCGCCACTCCGCGGCCGGCGGCGCGCTTCTGCAGGTAGGGGCGCGTGATGTCATCGAAGGCGGGCAGCGGCGGGCCCAGCGCCTCGCCGCCCAGCCGGTCCAGTTCGGCGCGCGCGGCCAGCACCTGCGGGTCGGCCGACAGGGAGATCCGGGCGGTGCCGCCGCCCTTCGCGTCGAGTTCCAGGTCCGTCCGCAACCGCACGCAACCGGCGGAGCCCAGCAGGGCGATCAGGAGCGTCAGGGCAAGGAGATGTCGGCGCATTGCTGGACTCCTGTTCGGAGCCGGCCGGGCCGGCGCCGGGAGGTTCCCGGTAGCGCCTTGCCCGACCTGGCGTTTCATGTTAGTGAAGGAGGCGCGCGCCGGCCATCCGGGTCGCCGCGCGCACATGATCGCGCCCCGGAACACCGCCGCCAAGGAGTTTCGCCCGCATGGCCCATCGACCCGACCGTCCGTCCCGCCCCGCCAAGCCGGCATGCTTCAAGGCCTACGATATCCGCGGCAGGGTGCCGGGCGAACTGGATGTCGACCTGGCCTACCGCATCGGCCTGTCGACGGCCCGCTACCTGAAGGCCCGCACGGTCTGCGTGGGGCGCGACTGCCGCCTGAGCAGCCCCGACCTGGCAGCCGCGCTGACCCGCGGCCTGGTCGATGCCGGCTGCGACGTGCTGGATATCGGCCAGTGCGGCACCGAGATGGTCTACCACGCCACCTTCGCGCGCGGCCTGGACGGCGGCATCATGGTCACAGCCAGCCATAACCCGATGGACCACAACGGCATGAAGCTGGTGCGCGATGGCGCGCGCCCCATCAGCGGCGACAGCGGCCTGGACGACATCGGGGCCGGCGCCATCGACTGCGACCTGGCCCCGGCCGCGCGGCGCGGTGCCGTCACGCCCGTGGACACGCTGCCGGAGTACGTGGAATTCCTGGCGGGGCAGGTCGATGCCGCCTCGCTGCGGCCGCTGCGCATCGTCGCCAACGGCGGCAACGGCTGCGCCGGCCCCGTGGTGGCGGCGCTGGCGCCACGCCTGCCGGTGGAGATCATCCCGCTGTTCGAGCAGCCGGACGGCACCTTCCCCAACGGCATCCCCAACCCGCTGCTGCCGGAGAACCGTGGCGCCACCGCCGAGGCCGTGCGCCGCCACGGCGCCGACCTGGGGCTGGCCTGGGATGGTGATTTCGACCGCTGCTTCTTCTTCGACGAGACCGGCGCCTTCATCGAGGGCTACTACCTGGTGGGCCTCCTGGCGGCCGCGGCGCTGCGCCGCAGCCCGGGCGGGCGCATCGTCCACGATCCCCGGCTGACCTGGAACACCGTGGAAGCCGTGCAGCGCGCCGGCGGCGTGCCGCTGATGAACAAGACCGGCCACGCCTTCATGAAGGAGCGCATGCGCGCCGAGGACGCGATCTACGGCGGCGAGATGTCCGCGCACCACTACTTCCGCGAGTTCGCGTACTGCGACAGCGGCATGCTGCCCTGGCTCCGCGTGCTGGAGGAGATGACGGCCACCGGCCGGCGCCTGTCCGAACTGGTGAGCGCCATGCAGGCCGCCTACCCGGCCAGCGGCGAGATCAACCGCCGCCTGCAGGATCCCGACCTGGCAATGCACCGGGTGGAGCAGCGTTACCGCCAGGATGCTGTGGCGATGGACCGCGTGGACGGCCTGTCGCTGGACATGGGGGCCTGGCGCTTCAACCTCCGGCAGAGCAACACCGAGCCCGTGATCCGGCTCAACGTGGAGTCGCGCGGCGACCACGCGCTCATGGAGCAGAAGACGCAGGAGATCCTGGCGCTGCTGGACGCCTGAGGCGGCCGTCCTGTCCCCTGCCGCGCCCGCCCGACCCGCGTCGGGCCGGCGCCGTCGTCCCGGTCACAGACCCCGCCAATGCTCCGGCTTCAGCCGCGAGCGGTCGCGTTCGCGCAGCAGCGCGTCGAGCGTGGCCAGCCCCAGGTCGCGGTCCGCCGGCAGGTTCAGGCTCAGCGGCACGTAGTTGCTGGCGTGGTTGGCATGGAAGCGGCAGCGCGACACCCGGCTGCCGGCCACCAGCTCGCGCAGCTCGGCCAGCATTCCCCAGGGGTCCGGCAGCTCGAAGCGGCCCGCTTCCGCCTCCGCGTGCAGGGGCGTGCCCGGCACCAGCGTCGTGGTCAGGGCGCCGACGAAAGGCGGGTCCATCGCGGTCAGCAGGCGCGCGGTGGCCTCGGCGTGCTCGCGCGAGCGGTCGCGGCCGCCGATCCCCAGCATCACCATCACCGAATGGCGGATGCCCGCGCGGCGCAGCGCCGCCGCGGCGCGCACGGCATCGTCCGCCGTCGAGCCCTTGTCGACGCGCCGCAGCACCTCGTCGTCGCCGCTCTCGGCGCCGTGGTAGACGATGCCCAGCCCCGCCTCGCGCAGCGCCGCCAGCTCGCCGTCGTCCTTGCGCAGGATGGTGCGCGCATCGCCGTAGATGCCCACCCGCCTCGCGTGCGGCAGCCGTTCGCGCAGCAGGCCGAGGATCTCCAGCAGTCGCTTCGTCGGCAGCACCAGCGCGTCGCCGTCGCACAGGAACACGCGGCGGACCGGTTCCACGTCCCGGTCGTACGCCGCGGCCTCCTCGATGTCGCGCGCGACCACCTCGAGGGGCTTCAGGCGGAAGCGCTGCACCGGGTCGCGGTACATGCCGCAGTAGGTGCATCCGTTGTGGCTGCAGCCGACGGTCACCTGGAGCAGCAGGCTGTCGGCCTCGCTCGGCGGGCGGAAGATGTGCCCGATGTAATCCACGCCGCGCTCCCCGCTCAAACAGGAGTTGTGTTGTCGCCTTGTCGTGAAGTTCGTGTGAAAAAAGCTTGACGGCACTAAGGATAGCTCTAATGTCCCATGCGTGGCTTGCCGATGACTCCCGCGGGCGCGCAATGGATGACGGACAAGGCCGACGAAGGACCATGGCCGGGGCCGCAAGCGTCAGGATGACTTAGGGCGAGAGTCATCCACCGACGGGCCCCGGCCCCCCTTTTTCCTCCGGCCGGCGCAATGGCGTCCCTGGCCCGCCGGATCCCCCGCCACTAGATCCCCAGGAACTAGATCCCCAGGAACTAGATCCCCAGGAACCTGTCGTCGACGATGACCGCACGGTCCAGACCCGGCCCGCGCAGGCGCACTTCCCTGACCCGCACCCGCGGCTGCGTGGCCGGGATGTAGACCCGGTCGAGGTGGATCACGGCTCCGGGCGACGAGAAGTCCCGTGGCCCGACGGTGCCGCCGAAATGGTCGCTGCGCCCGAAGGCCACATGCAGCCCCAGCTTCTCGTCCAGCAGGATGCTGCCGCACGGCTGCACGCCGAAGTCGCCGAGCACCCCGAGGCCCAGCTCGGCCAGGTTCGCGTAGGCGGGCTCGGCCTCCAGGTGGGCGGCCTCGCGGCGGGCGGCCGGGCCGTCGCTCACGACGCGGGCGCGGTTGGCCTCGACGGCGAACAGCACCACCTCGCCGTCGATCTCCACCGGCAGTTCACCCTGCGAGCGGCTCGGGTCGCCCGCGTGCTCGCCCTCGTAGGGCACGATGTAGGCCTCGCCGGACGGCAGGTTGCCGGCCACCCCATTGTGCGGGAACAGCCCGCCCGAGGCGTGGCCCGTCCGGTGCCGCAGGTCCAGCTCCAGGTGATGATCCCGGCCATCGACCTCGAAGCGCAGGTCGGCGGACTCGGCCGCATCGAGCCACGTCTTCAGCAACTCGACGCGACGGCTGATCTCCTGGTAGTCCAGGCGCAGCGCCGGGATCATGCCGGGCAGGAAGCCGGGCATGGTCGCGGCGCGGAAGCCGCCCCCGCGCGCGGCAACCTTCAGCGGCGCGGTGGCCGACAGCTCCGTCGGGGCGATGATGATCGTGTGGGCGGCCAGCACGCCGGGCAGGCTCGCAGCCGGCCGGGACGCCAGCTCGTCCGCGTGCGCGGGCACGGCCGCGCCGGCCGGCCCGCGGCTGTCGTCGTGCAGGCAGCAGGTGGCCGGCAGGTCGGCGTTGTTGCCGCCGGCGTTGCGGTACCAGGCCAGCGTCACCTTCGGCAGGCCCAGGCCGGGGCCGGCCGCGCGAAGCGCGTCGTACCAGCCGGCGGCCAGGCGCCGGCGCTCGGCCCACTCGGCGTTGTCCGGCAGGCGGCCGTCCGGCAGGTCGACGATCAGGGCCAGGCCCGTGTCGGCGGGCGAGGGGGAGAACACCCGGCGGACCAGCTGCGCCAGCTCGGTCGAGGTGAGCACGTTGTCCATGCCTGTGCCTTTCGTTTCTGGTCCGCGCGCGGGTTATCGCTTATCGTGCCCTGACCAGCCCGCGCCGCGGTCGTTGCCGCGCGCCGGCGCCACAGCAACCGACCGGGAGGACCGCATGTCGCAGCCGCGTGAGACCAACCTCGCGCTTTTCATCGATTTCGACAACCTGGCGCTCGGGGCGCGCGACGCCCGCCAGCGCCTGGACATCCGGCTGCTCATCCAGCGCATTCTGGAAAAGGGCAAGATCATCGTCAAGCGCGCCTATGCCGACTGGCACCACCACAAGGAACACATGTCGGCGCTCCACGAGGCAGCCATCGACCTGATCGAGGTGCCGGCGCCCCGCATCTCGGGCAAGAACAGCGCCGATATCCGCATGGTCGTCGACTGCATGGACCTGTGCTACGCCAAGGAGCACATCGACACGTTCGTGATCTGTTCCGGCGATTCGGACTTCTCGCCGCTGGTGTCGAAGCTCCGCGAGAACAACAAGCGCGTCATCGGCGTGGGCATGAAGAACAGCAGCAGCAACCTGCTGATCGGCAACTGCGACGAGTTCATCTTCTACGACGACATCTACCGGCTCAACCAGAAGCAGCCGGCCGTCAGCAACGCGGCGGTGCCGCTGGACAAGCGGCAGATGTTCGATTTCCTGGTGCAGACCGTGCAGAGCCTGCTGCAGGAGAGCCGCGATGTGCTCTACTCCTCGCTGATCAAGGACACGATGACGCGCAAGATGCCGCACTTCAGCGAGCGGGCCCTGGGCTACTCCACGTTCGGCGACGTCCTGGAGGAGGCGCGCAACCTGGGGCTGCTGAAGGTCGAGCGCGATGCGCGCTCGGGCGGCACCTGGGTGGTGCACGGGCTGGGCGAAGCGACGACCACCGGCCTGGCCGCCGGCGGCCCGAAGCCGGAGGCGGCGCCGGTCGCGGCCGCGGCCAACGGGGCGCCGTCCGCCAGCGGCACCCAGCCTGGCAACGCCATCCAGCCGGCCAACGGCCCGCAGGGCACGAACGGCCGGTCGACGCGCCGCCGTCGCCGCTCCGGTCGCGGCTCGCGCGCCGGCGCCCCGCAGTCCGGCGCAGCGGGAGCCGAGAACCCGGCGACCGCGCAGGCGCCGGCGGCCCCGGCCGCATCATCGACGCCGCCGGCGACCGCCACGCCGGCCGACGAGGCGCCCGCAACGCGGGGGAGCACGCGCCGCGGCCCGGGCGGCAGGACGCGCAAGCCTGCGCCGGCGGACGCGGCGGCGCCGGCCACCGAGGCCGCGAAGCCGGCGAAGGAGCCGAAGGCGCCGCGCGAGAGCGGCGGCCGCTCCCGCAAGACGACGGCGCCGGCGGACACCGCTGCGGCGGCTCCCGCCGCGAAGAAGGCGCCCCGGCGCAAGGCCACGCCCGCGAAGAAGCCGTCCGGCTCCGCCCGTGGCGGCGGCAAGAAGTCGTAGCCGGCGGCAGTTGCCCCGCCGGAGCCGGTGCGCGCGCACCTGGACACGGGATCCCGCCTCTCCGGGCGGGATCCCGCTTTTCGGCTCAATCGGCCCGCCCGCCGGCCGATATGCCTCCCGCATCGCCCGCAATCGGGATCGTCCGGAGGGACGTGCCCGGGCCATCGGCCCTGCCACGCGGAACGGGAGTCGCGATCATGTCGAAGGATGTCTTGAATCTCGACGGTGTCATGAACCTGGCCGAGGCCATGGGCAACATGGACGGCGACGCCGAGCTGCTGCAGGAGGTCGTGACGATCTTCATGGAGACCGGGCCGACGCAGCTGGCCTCGCTGGCCAACGCGATCAAGGCCGGGGCGGTCAAGGACGTCGCGATCCAGGCGCACGGCATGAAGGGCGGGGCCTCGAATTTCTGCGCGCGCAAGTTCGTGGCCTCGGCGCTGAAGCTGGAGCTGCTGGCCAAGACCGGGACGCTCGAGGGCGCGACTCCGCTGCTGGCGGCGATGCGCGCCGACTTCGCCGAGCTGGAGGAGCTGGCGCGGCTGATCAACTGGGACGAGGTCGCGCTGAGCTGGTCGCGCTGAGCTGGACGCGCTGAACCAGCCGCGCTGAGCCGGTCACGCCGCGCGCGGCGCCACCCGCGAGAATCGAGCGGCGGTCCGGTCCGGACCGCCGCTCCCGCTTCTGCCATCCTGCCGCGTGCCCGCGGGCCTCAGTCGACCAGCCGCCATCCCGCCGGCAGCTCGTCCGGGTGCACCACCACGCGCGGACGGCCCGGCTCGCGCCCGAACGGCGCCAGCCAGGACGCTTCCAGCCCGCCCAGCCCGGCGGCCTGCAGCCAGGCACGGTCGGCCGCCAAGGCGTCGCCGCCGGCGTCCCCTGCCGCGTCCAGCCCGTCCGCGTTCTGGCCGCCTGCCAGCGCTCCCCCGGCCGCGGCGGCCACCGCCTCCAGCAGGGCGCCGGGCGCGCCGAGTCCGGCGAACGCGCCCAGGCGCGGGCCCAGCTGCGGCAGCTTCACCAGCGGGCGCGGCGGGTACTCGAACACGTCCACCGCATCGCCGGGCGCCAGGCCCGCCAGGCGCCGCGCCTCGGCGATGGCGTCGGCCAGGCCGCCGATGCCGTCGCACAACCCGCGCTCGATCGCGTCGGGTCCCATCCAGACGCGTCCCTGCGCGATGGCACGGACCGCGTCCGGCTCCAGCCCGCGACCGTTCGCCACGGCCGTCACGAACTGGTCGTACATGCCGCGGATCACGTGCTCGGTGCGCGCCAGCTCCTCGTCGTTCATCGGGCGTCGCGGCAGGCCCCCTAGCATGGGCACGCCGATCTCGGTGTAGAGGTCGGCGTGGCGGCCCCGCTGCACCGATTGCGCCGTGATGCCCGCCTTTGCGGCCAGCCCGTCGTCCCACAGCCAGCCGCTGATGACGCCGATCGAGCCGGTGACGGTCACCGGCGTGGTGAGGATGCGCGTGCCGTCCATGCTGATCCAGTAGCCGCCGCTGGCGGCGACGTCGCCCTGGCTGACGACCACCGGCTTGCCGGCGGCCTTCAGCGCGCGCACGGCCTCGGCCACCAGGTCGCTGGGCAACGGGTCGCCGCCCGGCGAGTCGGCGCGCAGCACCACGGCCTTGACCGAGGGGTCGCCCGCCAGCTTGCGCAGCCAGGCGCTGCTCGCGCGTCCCTTGATGCCGCTGTCCATCGCGCAGTCGCCGACCAGGAAGACCACCGGGATGCGGGCGGCACCGCCCCACTGCTCGTCCCAGTATTCGCGACGCAGGGATTCGGGCCAGCGGCCCGGCCGGGCGCCCGCCTTGCGCAGCGACTCCAGCAGCTGGTCCCAGCGGCCCAGTTCGTCGACCAGCCCGGCCGCCAGCGCCTCGCCCGGGGACAGGAAGCCGAGGCTGTCGACGACGGCGTCGACGGCCGCGGGCGAGCGTTGCCGGCCGGCGGCGATGCCGTCGCGCCAAGTCTCGTACGCCACGTCGACGATGCGTTGCCGCTGCTCGCGGTCGGCCTCGCTCATCGAGTCGCGGCTGAGCATCTCGACCGCGCTCTTGTACGCGAAGTAACGATGTTCCTGGAAGCCCAGCCCCAGCTTGTCGAGCGTGCCCTTGAGGAAGCTGCGCGAGAGCGCCAGGCCCGGCAGGGCCAGGTCGCCCTGCGGATCCAGCACGAGGCGGTCGGCAACCGAGGCCAGGTAGAGGGTGGCCAGGCCGGCACGGTCGACGTAGACAACGACCTGCTTGCCCGCGTCGCGCACCGCCTGCAGCTGCTGCCGCATCTCCCACAGGAGCGACGGCCGCCCGCCGAAACCGGCCAGGTTGAGCGCCAGGATGTCCAGCTGCGGGTCGTCGCGCACGGCCTCCAGCGCCGCGAGCAGGTCCAGCCAGGCGATGCGTTCGTCGTCCAGCCAACGGTACTTCTGGTAGGTGAGCGTGCGCTTCTGGAGATCCAGCGCCGCGTACGTCTCGCCGCGTCCCAGCAGCGGTGGCGTGTCGCGGCCGGCGAACGGTGGGGCCGTGCGGGCCAGCCAGGTGGTCATGACCTCGTCGCCGGAATGATCGAAGAGGGTCTGCGCCGCAACATGGCCGGTGCGGCCGCTGAAGCCGACCAGCACGGCGACGTCGGGGTCGTCGCCGTCGGTGCGCTCGCGCGCGCGCACGCCCAGGTGCACGCCGCGAAGGGGTCGCAGTTCCAGCCCCGCGCCCCACAACCCGCTGCCGAAGTTGACGCCATCGTCGACGGTGAAGTCGCCGAACAGCGTCAGCCACGGCGCGCCGGCCGGCCGCAGGCCCAGGTCGAACACGTTCTGCGCCGCGTCTGCTTCCAGGCTCTGCGCGCGGCTGGCGCCCCAGGTCAGCCAGCGGGCGGGGCGGCTGACCAGGCCCAGCACCAGCGCGCGATCGCGCAGCTCGCGCGCCGGCGCGCCACCGGACCAGCGGTAGGCCAGGCCCAGCGCGCCGGATCGCGAGCCGCCGGCCAGGCCCAGCTGCCAGTCGTTGACCGCGGCGCGACCGCCCTGCCAGTCGACCAGGGAGCGATTGAACCCGAGGTTCACGGTGCGCCCGGCGGCGAAGCCGAAACGGTTGAACGACAGGTGGCCGTCACGATCGTCGATCCACAGGTCGGTGCCCGCGCGGTCGGTCAGCGCGAAGGCGCCGGGGTTGAACAGCCCGCCGGCCGGGCCGGCGGTGACCGACGGCGACTGCGGCAGGAACCAGCTGCCCGCATGGTAGTCCAGCAGCGGCAGGGCGTCGGCAACGGCCGGCGGCGGGGCCGGCAGCGCCAACGCGGTCACCAGCGCGGCAGCTTCGGCCGCCCTCCGGGCAACGGACAACAGCGGCACGTTCGAGCGCGTCATCGAATCCTCCAGACGTCGGTCGGGGAGGTCACTCCCGCGCGATCCCGGGGAGCCGTCCGAGCCCCGCCAGGTCGGGGCAGGCATCGAACAACAGGGTCACGCCGGCCAGCTCGCCCTGCAAGCCGTCGCGCGTCAGCAGCCAGGCGCGCGTGATCGCGAGCGGGCGCGCCAGGTCGGCCGCGAGCAGGGCCTGATCGATCCGCGCGCCCGGGTCCGCCAGCGCGGCATCCTGCAGCCAGGCGGCCCTTCCCAGGAGCGCAGCCATCTGCAGGCAACCGTCGGCGTAGGACTGGGGGATGGGCACCACCAGCGCGCAGCCCTCGCCACGGTGGAGCGCGGCGGCGGCGGCGGCGGCCGTCAGCGGCACCGCGCGCGCGTCGCCGCCGCACAGCTGGGCCAGCCGGGCGGCCAGGTCGCGGGCGGCCGGATCATCCTGCGGATAGGCGACCGTGGCCGGGGAGGCCGCCAGCGCGGCGGCCAGCGCGTCGCCGACGTCGCCGCGCGCAGCGGCCACCGGCCCGCTCAACTGGGGGCAACGTTGCGTCGCGGCTTCCGGCAGGGTCAGCGATTCCCAGCCGCGCGCCGACACGGCGATGACGTCCCGTTCCGGGCGCAGGCCGCCGGCGGCGGCGAACCAGGCGGCCGCCCGCTCGCGCGGCAGCCGCGGCGGGCACACCAGGACGTGCGTGCGGTCCCAGGGCAGGGCGCGGGCCCGCCACTCCGGGCGCCCCAGGTACTGGCGCACCGCGACCAGGTCGCGCGTCCAGACCAGGTCCGGCGGCGCGTCCATCGTGGCCAATTCGCCGGCAGCGCGCCCGGGCAGCACACGGAAGGCCAGGGACGACCACGCCGGCGCGCGCGGGTGGTCGGGGTTGGGCCGGCAGCGCAGGTGCGGTCGGGGCTCGCCATCGGCTGCGTCCAGGCGGCAGGGCCCGCTGCCCACCGGCCAGGTCCAGCCGGGTCGCCGCACCGCCACCGCCGTGGCCGGGTGCGCCAGCAGCAGGGGGAAGTGCCGCTGCGCCTCCGGCAGGCGCACGGCCAGGCGGCGGGCGTCCAGCACCGAGACCGAGCCCGTGCGCGGATCGAACCAGTTCCACGGCGAGGCGCCGTCGTCGACGGGCGCGGCGCGGTTCTCCTGCCACGAGCGCCAGACGTCCAGCGAGGTCAGCCGCTGCCCGTCCCAGGTGCAGGCGCCCTCGCGCAGCGTGAAGATCCAGACCGTGCTGTCGGCGCCGCAGCTCCAGTGCGCGGCCAGGCCCGGCGCCGGCGTGCCATCGCAGCCCACGCGCACGAGGGTCTCGTAGAGCTGGGCGAAGACGACGCGCTCGGCGCGGTTGCGAGGCACCGGCGCCAGCCGCGGGCGGACGCTGTCGAGCACGGCGAACACGAACTCGCCGCCGGCGGTGACCTGGCCCGCGGTCAACTCGCAGTCGGGGCGCGAGGGGCCGGAGACGGCCTGCTCCTGTGGCCAGGCGGACGGCGGCGCCGGCGCCGCAGCTTCCAGCTCGGCGGTGGGGCGCCGCGCGCCACCCGAGCAGCCGGCAACGGCCAGGGCGGACGCCAGCAGCGCCAACGGGGCGGCGACGGCCCGCAGGCGCGGACAAGGACGGCAGGTTGCCTGTCGACGGGGCTGTCGGTGCACGCGGATCCTCCACGGGCTGCGGCCCGCGTACCCGACAATGGACCGCCATCGTTTGCCTGACAACTTCATTTCACGCTGGCCAACCGGGCCTGCATGAGCTAATTAGGAGAGTGAAGGAGCAACCGCCTCGCAGACCGGAGACTGCCCGATGAGCCGTCATCGCGACAAGCGCGCCGCATTCGTCCTGGCCGTGCTGCTGGTCCTGGCTTTCGTGTTCGGCCAGGCGCGACGCGCGGACGCCGACCGCCACACCCCTGCCGGTTCCACGATGTCCGCCGGGCTCGTGGCCGAGGGCGCGGCCGCCGCCCTCCATGACTGAACCCGCGATCGCCTTCGTCCCCCCGGTTCCCGCCGCCCGTCGTGCCAGCCTGTGGCTCATCACCGCGTCGATGGCCCTGGTCATCGGGCTGAAGTCCCACGCGCCGCCGCTGCCGGGCGTGCCTTGGCACCTGCCCGGCTGGCTCGCCCTGGCCGCGGGCCTGGGGCTGGCCTGGTGGCGCGAACCGGACTCGCGGTGGGCGCGCACCACGGTGCTCCTGGCCTGGACCATCGGCATCCTGTTCGCCACCCGCATCGACGGCGACACCTCCGACGCGCACGTGCTGGAACTGGTGCTCATGCTGGGCGTGGGCATCCTGCTGCTGCCGGCGATGGCGGCGCGCTACTGGCTGCGCGAGCCGCTGGACTACCGCTGGCTGAACGGCCGCTGGTCGCTG
>JAYRFB010000100.1:0-19629 GCA_041908585.1 Candidatus Krumholzibacteriia bacterium | reverse complement strand
GGGGGTGGGGGGGGGCGCCCCCACCGGTGTGGGACCACTGCAGGCGGGGCGTTGGTCGCAGCCATTCGCGGACTCGGCTGGCCGCGCGCCGCGGCGATGGGTCGCGCTTGCGCCGGCGCAAGTGGCGCAATACTAGTGGCGCAATACTCGTGGCGCGAAACTAGTGGCGCGAAACAAGTGGCGCTGTGCGCCCCGCCCGGCCCGTGCTATCCTGCCTTGATGAATCCGAACACCATTGAAGGACGTTCGCTTCGCGATTACGCGGTGCGCAGCCGGGATCGCGCCTCCTGGTTGAGCGGACCGCACGGGATGCCTTGACCAGCGCCGCCCCTTCCCACATGCCGCCGGCCCTGGAGCGCGCCCTCGGCCCGCGCGAAGCACTCTCGCTGGTCGTCGGCCGCATCATCGGCTCGGGCATCTTCCGCACGCCGGGGCCCATCATGGCGCTGGTGCTGGCGCCGGGCCCGTGCTTCGCCGTCTGGCTGATCGCCGGCGCCATGACCATGCTCAGCGCGCTGTGCTACGCCGAGCTGGTGGCGATGCTGCCGCGCTCGGGCGGCCCCTACGCCTACCTCAAGGAGGCCTACCCGCCGTGGTGGGCCTTCCTGCGCGGGTGGGCCATGTTCTTCGTCTCGGAGACCGCCTCGATCGCGGCCGTCGCCCTTGTCTTCGCGCAGTACTCGGCCGTGATGTGGACCGCGAGCGGCGGCGCCGCCTGGCCGCGCGGCCTCGAGACGTCGCTGGCGATCGCCGGCGTCTGGCTCTTCACCTGGGTCAACGCGCGCGGCGTGCAGGCCGGCGGCCGCGTGCAGAACGTGCTGACGGTGCTGAAGCTGGGCGGCCTGGTGGCCGTGGCGGGCGCCGGGCTCCTGCTGGCGCGGAACGCGGGTCTCGACGGCGTCGCGGCCGCGCCGCCGCCGGTCGGCTTCTGGGCCACGGTCGCGGCGATCGGCGCCGCGCTGCGCTACGCCTTCTTCGCCTTCAGCGGCTGGGAGGGCGCGACGTACGTGGCCGAGGAGGTGCGCGAGCCCGAGCGCAACCTGCCGCGCAGCATCCTGTGGGGCATCGGCGTCGTGCTCGGCATCTACCTGCTGGTGAACCTGGCCTACCTGCGGCAGCTGGGCCCGGCCGGCATGGCGGGCTCGAAGCAGGTCGCCGCCGACGCCATGCGCGCGGCACTCGGCGCCGGCGGCGCGATCCTCATCGCCGCGGCGGTGGTGCTCAGCACCGCGGGCAACATCAACGCCCAGGTCATGGTCAAGGCGCGCACCTGGCACGCGATGGCGCGCGACGGCCTGTTTCCCTCCGCGTTGGGCAGGGTCGACGCGCGGCGGCACACGCCCGTCGGCGCGCTGGCGGGACAGGCCCTGTGGGCGACGGTGCTGCTGGTGGCCGCGGGCCTGGCCGGTCGCGCCTACGAGACGGTGATCGACTACTTCGCGTTCACCTCGGCGCTCTTCAACCTCTCGACGTTCGCCGCAGTGTGGGTGCTGCGGCGTCGCCTGCCGCATGCTGCCCGCCCGTTCCGCGTGCCCGGCTGGCCGGTGACGCTCATCGTCGTGCTCGTGATCCAGGTCGCCTTCATGGTGGTCACGCTGGTGACCGCCCTGCTGCCCTCGCTGCTGGGGCTCGCGCTCACCGGTTCGGGGCTGCTGTGGTACCGGTGGCGGCGCCGGCGTGACCACGCCTGACCCTGCTGGTCTCCTATTCTGTTGCCAGCCATTATCTTGTGACGATTGCACAACATTTACGCCGCGACAGCCGCGAATAAGGCTATAATCAATCGAGTTTTCGTGTCGCTGCCGCCGGGGGACTCGGCAGCGGGCACCCCCCGAAGAGGATCATGAACTCGCGCCGATCCACCCTGGCGGCCTGCCTGGCCGCGCTGTGCATCGCGGCCGCGCCGTTGCGCGCCGCGCCTGCGGAGCCCGCCTCCGTGGGAGGGGTCCTCGTTGCGCCCGGCGAACAGGGCACGCTCCACCTGGCAGGCGCCGCGGGCACGACGGCCGCCGATGCCACGAAGGCCGGCACCGCAGCGCGCCCGCTTCCCGCATCGCTGGCCACGATCCTGGCCGCCGAGATCCCCGGCTTCGACAAGTCCACGGTCGCGACCGTGCCACTGGGCACCTGGGCCTGCCTCAGCCCGCCGGGCGCCGAGATCCAGGCCGCGCTCGCCCCCCTGGTCGAGTGGCGTCGTCGCCAGGGCTACCATGTGGTGATGGCCACCACGGACCAGGTCGGCGGCAACGACGGCTACGCGATCAAGGCCTGGCTGCAATCGCTCTATGACACGCTCGCCGTGCCGCTGGAGATGGTGTGCCTGGTCGGCGACGCGAACGGTGGCGTCGATCTCGATACGTGGCGGGAGGACCTGTCGGGCCTCTTCGGCGAGGGCGACCACTTCTACACGCAGCTCGACGGCAACGACGTGCTGGGCGACGTGCACCTCGGCCGCCTGTCGGTGACCAGCGCCGCGCAGCTGGCGACGGTCGTGGGGAAGATCGTCGACTACGAGAGCAACCCCTGGCTGTCCAGCGATGCGACCTGGTTCACGCGCGCGGGCCTGGTGGCCGACGTCTCCGAGTCCGGCTGGAGCACCATCTACTCCAGCCGCTGGGTCAAGCAGCACCTGCTGGACCTCAACTATACCGCGATCGACACCATTTTCGGCGGCAACTACGTCACGCAGCAGCTGGTCTCGCTGAATGCGGGCAAATCGCTCTACACCTACCGCGGCCAGTGGCAGATGAGCGGCCTGACGACCGGCCACATCGCCACGCTCAGCAACGGGCGCAAGCTGCCCTTCGTGGTGACGCTGACCTGCGACACCGGCAGCTTCTGGACCGACACGACCTGCCGCAGCGAGGCCTTCCTGCGCGCGGCGAACGGCGGCGGCATCGCCAGCATCGGCACCGCGACCACCGGCACGCACACGCGCTACAACGACAGCATGTTCCAGGGCATCATCGACCACGTGCTGCTGTCGGGCGACCCGCGCCTGGGCCCGGCCCTCTCGCGCGGCAAGCTGCACATGTACGCCAACTACGGGCAGGTGGAGCCGGACGCCGTAGCCATCTGGTCGGTGTGGAACAACCTGATGGGCGACCCCGCCACGCCGATGTGGACGGCGGTGCCGCGCGACCTCTCGGTCACCGCGCCGTCGGCGCTTGACCCCGCCGCCGACGCGCTGCCCGTCACCGTGAAGTCGGGCGGCCAGCCCGTCGCCGGCGCCATCGTCTGCGTCCGCGCTACCGGCGACCCCTTGGCCGTCGGCGTGACCGACGCCGCCGGGCGCGCCGTGCTGCCGCTGGCGGGACTGCCGACCGGCGCCGCGCAGCTGACCGTGACCGGCCCCAACCTGCGGCCCTGGCTGGGCGGCATCACGGTCGGCCCCCAGGCGGCCGCGCTGCGGCCCCTCGCCTGCTCGGTGGTCGACGACGGGAGCGGGCTGAGCCACGGCGACGGCGACGGCATCGCCGAGCCGGGCGAGACCATCGAGCTGGTCGTGCCGGTACGCAACGACGGATCGGCCACGGTGCCCGGCGTACGCGGGTCGCTGCGCCGCAGCGAGGCGCCGGGCGTGACGGTGCTCGCGCCGGTGGTGCAGTACCTGAACCTGGCGGCCGGACAGGTCGGCGACGGGCTGTCGCGCTTCGTCATCGCCCTCGACACCTCGGCCGTTGGCGGCACCGTGGTGCCGCTCGTCCTCGACCTGGCCAGTTCATCGGGGGCCGGCAACGGCTCGGGCGTCGTCGATCTCGCGATCAGCGGCCCGCGCGCCTCGCTGTCCTCGGTCGCCACGGCGGGCGCAGTCGTTCCCGGCGGCACGCCGATGCTTGCGCTGACGCTTGCCAACGACGGCGACAAGGAGACCGCCGGCATCTCGGCCTTGCTCAGGAGCAGCGACCGCTGGGTGTCGGTCACCGACGGCGAGGCGACGCTGCCGGGCGCCGGCACGGGCGCCAGCACCGGCACCACACCCGGCGCCTTCGCGCTGGCTATCGCGCCGGACTGTCCTGCCGGCCATGTCGTCGCGCTCGACCTCTACCTGACGTTCGCCGAGGGCGGCACGGCGCGACTGGACGTGCCGCTCACCTGCGGCACCGCTGCCGCGGACGATCCTTCGGGCCCCGACGCCCACGGCTACTACGCCTTCGACGACCTGGACACCGGCTACGCGCAGGCCCCCGCGTACGACTGGCTCGAGATCGACCCGGCCCTGGGCGGCGCCGGCACCGCGCTGGCGCTGGCCGACACCGCGCTCTACGCCGACGGCGTCGCCGTCGTGGACCTGCCGTTCCCGTTCCGCTACTACGGCCGCGAGTTCACGAAGGTCAGCGTCTGCTCGAACGGCTGGTTCTCGTTCGGCGCCACGCCCGTGCTGTACTACCGCAACTGGAAGATCCCCACGCCGGGCGCCGCGGACGACATGGTCGCCGTCTTCTGGGACGAGCTGCGCCAGACCCCCGGCGAGGGCGGCGTCTTCACCCGGCACGACGCGGCCGGGCACCGCTTCATCATCGAGTGGAGCCGCCTGCGCAACGCCTACAACGACTCGCTGGTCACCTCGCCGGAGACCTTCCAGGCCGTCCTCTTCGATCCCGCCTGGCGCGCCGGCGAGACCGGCGACGGTGACATCCTGATGCAGTACCACACGGTCAACCAGGTCGACGAGCTGAACGGCTACGCGACGGTCGGCATCCAGGACCACGAGCGCGACGACGGCGTGCTCTACTCGTACTGGAACCTGGCCGCCCCGGGCGCTGCGCCGCTGGCCGCCGGCCGCGCGATCCTCTTCACGACGCTCATCAACCGGCCCGATGCGCCGGCGGACAGCCTGCCGCCCGCCACCCTCGCCACCGCGCTGGCGCTGCCGAGCCCCAATCCGTTCAACCCGCGCACGACGATCCGCTTCACGCTGGCGGCCGCGGGCGCGGTCGACCTGGGCGTGTACGACCTGCAGGGGCGGCTGGTGCGACGGCTCCTGTCGGAGGCGCGCGAGGCGGGCGAACACGCCGTGGTGTGGCACGGCGATGACGACGGCGGGGGCGCGATGGCGTCGGGCACGTACTTCTGCCGGCTGCGCGCGGAGGGGCGGGAGTTCACGCGGAAGCTGGTGCTGTTGCGGTAGCGGGAACGACTTGCGCCGGCGCAAGTGCGCGGCCCGCAACGGGGTGGCGCGATGGGGCCTTCCCGTCCGGCTCACTCCTGTGCATGTGGTTTCGCCAGATGGTTGACCGGTCAACCATTGCGGGACTCACAGGTGCGAACGCCGAGGCGCCAGATCCACCTGTGCAGCCTGGCGCCGCACGGCGCGCTGACCCCCTGCCGCGTGCACCGGCGCACGCCATCCTACTTCAGCAGGACCGCCTTCACGGATTGCCGGACACCGCCCGCCGAGACACAGAAGAAGTACGTGCCGGCCGCCGCCTTGCCGCCGGACACGGACCCGTCCCAGCGCACCGTGTGGTGCCCCGCCTCCAGGACCTCGTCGGCCACGGTCGCCAGGCGCCGGCCCGCCATGTCGTGGACCGTGACGCGCGCGGGGCCACGCGCGCCAAGTTCGAATCCGACGACGGCCACGGGATTGAAGGGATTCGGGTGCACGGTCGCCGCCAACGGCGCGCCCGTATCGCGCGGCGCCGGTACGCCCGAGGATGCGGTCGCGACGTGGCGTGGCGCGGCATGTGACCCGAAATGGATCCAGTCGCCGCGCACCTGCATGTAGTTAACCACCGGGTTGAGCAGCGAGCCGACCCAGGCCGGCCGGTTGATATCGCTCATGTCGACGATCTGGCCGCCGTGCAGGTAGTCGCTGGTGTAGACAATGTCTCCGTCGAATGCGAAGCATGTGGTCAGGCCGAGCGTGCGAAAGAATCCGCGTCGCTGCGGCTGCGACGGATCGCTGATGTCGTAGACCTCGAAGCCGCCCTGCCAACGACCGACATAGAGGTCGTTGCCGTTGAGGCCGATTGCCGACGCACTGCAGAAGGTGACGCTCGCCAGGCGGGGATCGGCAGGGTCGGAGACATCGCAGATCGTGAAGGCACCCCAGGTCCGGCAGATGACAAGGTCGCCCGCAACAAGGACCTCCTCGTTGCCGTGCGGGAGCGCCAGCGTCCCGATGCGCACGGGCAGGTCGGGATCGCTCAGGTCGTGGATCGCCAGCTCACAGGGTTCCGGCCAGCTCTCGTTGACGACGAACGCCACGTTCCCGCTCAGTGCGACCGCGTCCTCTTGGACGTCGTCCACCGGGATCCGGCCCCTGACCCGCGGGGCCGCCGGGTCGCTGATGTCGACGATGCGGATCTCGGAGTACGACAGCGCCGCGGCCAGCGAGCCATCGACGTCCGCAATCGTCCATAGCGAACCTCCCAGATCGAGGCTGCCCCGCTCGACGGCCGCCTCAGGATCACCGACGTCGATCACGCGCAGGACAGGGCCTTCCGTCGTGACCAGAAGGTCACCCGCGAGGTCGAACTTCCAGCCGACCGAAGGGATCGGGGTCATCTCGGCAGGCCGGACAAGGTCGCGCGTCGCCAGGTCCATGCTCGAGATCGTCATGGGCGCCGCCGATTGGCAGGACGCCATGTAGACACGATCAGCGCCGACCGCCAGCCCGCGATACCCGTCCAGGACCGGAAGCTCGCCGATCTCCACCGGTTGGTCCGGCTGCGTGATGTCCCAGCCGATAGCACCGGTGAAGTGGCTCACGAACAGCATCCCGTCGGCGACATGGATCTTCTGTTCCCAGCCGTGCGCAGGCCACTTGATCGAGGCCAGGCGCTGCGGATGCGCGGCATCCTCGAGCCCGAGCAGGTACACCGCGTCGTCGGTCACGAGCACGCCCAGGTCCCCGACCACCTTCATGTCATGGACGAATTCGGCCCGCCCGATCTCACCGATGGGCACCGCCCGCAGCGGGTCGCTCAGGTCGACGATGCGCAGCTTGTCGTCCTTGCCCGTCATGTAGCCCACGTTGCCTCGGAACTCCAGGATGCGGATGCCCCACCCCTGGTCGAAGGGTCCCAGCAACAGGGGCTGCTCCGGATCCGAGACGTCAACGACCAGCGCCGACTCGTCCTCATCGGAGCCGACATAGGCCAGTCCGCCATTGACCCTGACATAGTGGGCGCGCACATCGAGGTCGAGGTGGGAGACCAGCCGGGGGTGCCGCGCATCAGCTATGCTCACGATGTTCAGGCCGTAGTACCCGGACGCGACATACAGGTAGTCGCCGCTCATGGCAACGTCCGCGAAGTACAGGGACAACGAGTCGGTAACCACGGGATGAGCCGGGTCGCTGAAGTCGATCGCGTACTGCTTCCCGGAGAGCCATGTGTACGCCGTTCCCGAAGCGTAGACAACGTCGCCATTCACGACGAGACGCTCCGTGTCGCCGTACCCGTCATCGTGTCCATCGACGGGCAGGCCCAGCGCCCCCTGCCAGTGCCCCTGCCGGCTGTAGTCGACTCCTGCGACCGCCGTCCCGAAGCCGGCGACACAGGTTGCGACGGCGCAGACCCAAATGACCAGGCGATTGCAAGGATCGTGACGCTTGAGTATCGACACGGCCATCCCCGATCGACGACGATGAACGAACATGAATATCAAGGATTCATTTCGACACGATGCCGCCGCGCTTGAGTGCCGGCGCCGGCCGTGGCAGCCCCCGGCAGGAACGACTTGCGCCGGCACAACTGCGCCGGGTCACCGTGCGGCCCGGCGGGTGGAGCTCCTCACCCGATATCGTCGACGATCCCCACCACCACCGACCGGATCGCCAGGTCCGCGCCCCCCAGCACCTGCCGCGCGCCGTTGCCCTCGTCCAGCACCAGCACGACCTGGCCCGGCCCGGCCCCCGCGTGGTCGACGGCGATCAGGTAGCCGCCGGCGGGCGAGCCGTCGGCGCCCAGCTTGTCGAGCACCAGCAGGGTGCGCCCGTCCATGGAGCCGTGATGGATCGTCGAGGTGATGCGGCCGGCCACGCGCGCGAGGATCATGGCTGCCTCCGGCCGCGGCGGGGGGTGGTCGCGGCGGCGTCTCCGCGGGCGCGGTCGGCGGACGTCGGCTCGACTTGTGCCGGCGCAAGTGGCGCGCGGCGCGGCAACCCGGCGTGCGCCGGCGCGCGCGCGGGCGCCGCCGCAGGCGTGTCCTCCAGATGCACGTCGTCGACCAGCCCCACCACGGCGTGGTCCACCGGCACGAACGACGGCGAGAGCGTGAGCGCCGCCTCGCGCGACGCCTCCCAGTAGACCAGCTCGCCGGGGCCGGCCATGCGCGTGCCGTCGGCGCAGACGAACGCGGCGCCCGAGGGCCGCGCGTGCTTGTCCAGCGGCTGCACCCACAGCAGCGGCACGCCCTCCATGCCGGGCGTCACCACCGAGGCGACCAGCGTGCCGATGACCCGTCCCAGGAACACCGTCCGGTCCTCCGCTCCCTCTAGGGGTCCACCTGCTCGGCTCCCGCCGGCTCGAACGAGCGGCAGGGACCAAACGAGGTGCCCGCGCGCAGCACGTCGCGCAACGTGTCGTCCAGGCGTGGCAGCAGCGTGCCACCCAGCCACTCGGCGGCGGGGCCGCGCGATGCGCGCGCCACTTCCAGCGCCTCCTGCACGTCGGGCAGCCGGCCGGCCAGCACCGCCAGCGCGCGGCCGCCCAGGTCGTCGGCCAGCCTCGCCTCCAGCAGCTCGACCGGCACCGCCTTGAGCACCGCATCGACGGCGCGCAGCAGGCCGGGCGACGAGCCCAGCTCCACCACGCAGGCCGCCTCGCCCGCGCAATCGCGGCGCGCGCCGGCGACGACCGCCGCGGCCAGCTGCGGATGCGGGTCGGGCAGGCAGACGTCGTCCAGCATCGCGCCGCACTCGCCACCGACCGCGCGCGCCACCGCGTGCGCCTCGGCAACCGCGGCGACGGAGCCGCCCACCAGCGCCAGGTAGCGCCCCGGGTGGACGGTGCCGCAGCGCAGCATCGCCACGGGCGCCATCTTCAACAGGCGGTCGACGGCCAGGATGCCGGCCGCCGCGCCCGTGAACTCCAGCAATGCCAGGGCCTGCTGCATGCGCACCCGTGCCTACACGATCCGGAAGTGGTCGACCATCACGCATCGGCGCTGCCTGGAGAAGGTGCGCGCGGTGGTCATTCCCTCGCCCGTCGGGCTGGCGATGGTGAAGCTCGTGAAGCCCTCGCCGCCGGCGCCGAGCCCGGCGACGATGGGCGCGTTCTTGACGAAGATGCTGGTGTTGATGACGCGGGCCATGCGGCTGAGCGCGTCGATGTCGCGCGAATGCATGCTGGCCGAGTGGCCGAAGCCGTGCTCGCTCTCCTGCGCCAGCTCGATCGCGCGCGCCACGTTGCCCACTCGCACGACCGGCAGCACCGGCATCATCTGCTCGCTCCACACCAGCGGGTGGTCCTCCGGCACCTCGCACGCGACGAGGCGGCACTCGGGCCCCACCTTGACGCCGATGGTGGCCAGGATCACCTCGGGATTCTTCCCCACGAGGTCCTTGTTGATGGTGCCATGCGTGCGTGGCCCGCGGATCTCGCTGAAGATGTGCTTCTCCAGGCGCCGCATCTCCGCCTGCGTGGCGATGTAGGCGCCGGCCGCGCGCATCGCCTCCAGCAGCTTGTCTGCGGCCGGAGCCGTCACGAAGCACTGCTTCTCGTCCACGCAGATGACGTTGTTGTCGAAGCCGGCCCCGGTCACGATGTCGCGCCCGGCCTTCGCCAGGTCGGCCGTCTCGTCCACGACGGCCGGCGGGTTGCCCGGCCCGGCGCAGACCGCGCGCTTGCCCGACTTCATCGCCGCCTTGACCACCCCAGGCCCGCCGGTGACCACGAGCAGGTTGATGCCCTTGTGGTGCATCAACGCCGTCGCGGTCTCGATCGTGGGCAGGCCCACGGCCGTGACCAGGTTGGGAGGCGCGCCCACCGCGGCGGCCGCCGCGTTCAGCGCCCGCACCGTGGCCAGCGAGCAGCGCCGCGCCGAGGGATGCGCGTTGAAGACGACGGCGTTGCCGGCCGCAACCATGCCGATGGTGTTGCAGATGATCGTCGAGGTCGGGTTGGTGGTCGGCGTGATGGCGCCGATCACGCCGAAGGGGGCCCACTCCGTGAGCGTCAGTCCGTGATCTCCCGAAGTGGCGTCCGGCCTCAGGGCTTCCGTGCCCGGTGTCTTGTCCGTGACCAGCCGGTTCTTGACGACCTTGTCCTCATGGCGCCCGAGGCCCGTCTCCTGCCAGGCCTGCCGCGCCAGGTCGGCCCCCTGCGCGCGCATCGCCGCGCGGTAGGCGGCGATGATCTCCTCGCGCTTGGCCAGCGTCATCTGCTGCAGCTCGGTGAAGGCGCGCCGCGCGGCCGCCACGCACTGCTCCAGTGTCTCGAAGACGCCGTCGCTGCCGATCGGCAGCGACGACACCGGGCGCACCGGCAGCGGGGCGGCATCGTAACCGCCGGCGCCCTGTCCACCAACGGATGGGTGCGAGCCGGCGGGCGGCGCGGGCGAGGTCCCTCTCCCCAGCCGTCCCGCCAGCTCGCGGGCAAGCAGCTCGACCTGCTGATCCGTCAGCCGCGTCATCAGCCGTCACCCTTCCGGTACTTCTCTTCGCCCTCGATATCCCAGCTGTCGACGATGGCCATCACCACGGCATCGACCGGGCGCTTGTCGGTCACGGCCGTCTGGCGAGCCGACGAGCCCGAGGCGTAGAGCACGTACTCGCCCTCGCCAGCGCCGACGGCGTCCACCGCCACCACGCTGCCGCCGGAGAGCTTGCCGTCCGGCCCGGCGATGCCGAGCATGAGCAGCTTCAGCCCCTCGAGGCTCTCCTCCTTGCGCGTGGCGACCACGCGGCCGAGGACCTTCGCGAGGTTCATGGCGGCCTACGCCTCGAGGTTCTGGCGGCCCAGCGGGATCACCGCGTCGACGTTGGCGTGCGGCCGCGCGATCACGTGCACCGCCACGACCTCGCCCACGCGCGTCGCCGCGTTCTGGCCCGCGTCGCAGGCCGCCTTCACGGCCGCGACGTCGCCGCGCACGACCGCCGTCGTGTAGCCGCCGCCCGTCTTCTCGTAGCCGACCAGCTCGACGCGGGCGGCCTTGACCATCGCGTCGGCCGCCTCGACCGTCGCCGCGAAGCTCCTGCACTCGATCATTCCCAGAGCGTCTGCCATTGCCGTCTCCTCCTCAGTGCCGGCGCCCGCGGGCTACCGGCCGGCCGTCCGTCCCGCCAGTGATTCCAGGGCCGCGACCGCCGCCGGCCGGGCCACCTCGACGTCTTTCTCTTCCCCACCGATATAGACGCGACCGAAGGCGCCGAACGCGCGCACCTCCAGGATGTTGATGTTCGCGGCCTTCTCCGCCTCGTTGGCCGCCAGCGCCGCGTAGGCTGCGGGCTCGCACTCGAGCACGAAGAGCGTCTGCCCCGAGAGGATCAGGTTGCCGTGCCGCATGCGGTTGATGAGCATGCACTGGTGGTCGTCCAGGTGGCGCACGACCTGGTCGGAGATGATGCGCGGCTTCAGGCGCTGCTCCTCCGACAGCTCCAGGGCGGCGAGGATCGCCTCGCCGGCCTGCCTGACGTCCGCCTGGCTGTCCGAGTGCACCTCGAGCATGCCGAAGTTGCGCTCGACGATCTGCATGCCAGGCGTGACGCTCGTGGACTTCAGCGCGATGTCCATCACGCGGTTGATCTCGATGCCCGGCGCGATCTCGACGAACAGGCTGGCCTGCCCCACCTTGGGCAGGAAGCCCTGCGCCACCGTCGCCTGGAACGAGGCGAACTGCGGCTGCAGGCTGTCGATCACGCAATAGGCCCTCAGGTCGACCATCTTCCCTCTCCCGTTCGCTAGGCGCCCTTCTGCGCTTCCTGCACGATGGCGATGCTGGCGCTGGCGCCCAGGCGGGTGGCGCCCGCCTCGATCATGCGCCGCGCGTCGTCGAACGAGCGGATGCCGCCCGACGCCTTCACTTCCATGCCGGCCCCGCGCACGACCGAGGCCATCAGCGCCACGTCCTCTGCCGTGGCCCCGCCCGACGCGAAGCCGGTCGAGGTCTTGACGAAATTGGCGCGCGCCTTCTTCGAGAGCTCGCAGGCCCGCACCTTCTCCTCGTTGGTCAGCAGCGCCGTCTCGAGGATCACCTTGCTGACGGCCGCGCCGTCGCGGCAGGCCTCGGTCACCGCCAGGATGTCCTTCAGCACGTAGTCGTCGTCGCCGGCCTTCAGGCGGCCGACGTTGATGACCATGTCGATCTCCTTCGCCCCGTCGCGGATCGCCTTGCGCGTCTCCATGCCCTTGATGTCGGGCGTGCTGGTGCCCAGCGGGAAGCCCACCACGGAGCAGGTCAGCACGCGCGTGCCGCGCAGGCCGTCGGCCACGCGCTTGACCCAGCACGGGTTCACGCACACCGAGCGGAAGGAGAACTCGCGCGCCTCGGCGATGACCTTGTCGATCATCGCGGGTGTCGCGTCGGGCTTCAGGATGGTGTGGTCGATGTAGCGGGCCAGCTCGTCGGGGATGCGCCCCGGGCTGTCCGGGCCGGCGGTGAAGCGGTGGGCGCCCAGCTCGAGGAAGCGGCGCGCCGTGTCCGGGCACGAGCCCACGCAGGGGCCGCCGTGGTAACCGCCGTGGTTGAGGCCGGCCGAGCCGGCGAAGCCCCCGCCGCCGACGTGCGCGCTGCCGACCAGCGACTCCAGCCTCTGCAGCACGCGCGCCAGGTCGGTATCCGAGAGCCCGGCCAGGGACACGCCCCCGGCCGCCGGCGCGGCCGCTGCCGCGGTGTCGTTGATCATCGCCACGCGCCGCTGGTGCCGCGCCTCGGTGCAGTCGGTGGACAGGAAGACGTCGACGATCTGCGCGGCCAGCGCCGGTCCGATCAGGCCCGCGCCCAGGGTCAGGAGGTTGGCGTCGTTGTGCTCGCGCCCGTTCCGCGCGCTGCTGACGTCGTAGGCCATCGCCGCGCGCACGCCCGGCACCTTGTTGGCGACCATCGACGAGCCGATGCCGGCGCCGTCGATCATGATGCCGCGCTCGGCCTGGCCCGACGCCACCGCCTCGGCCACGCGGCGCGCGAACACGGGGTAGTCGACGGCGGCGGTCGAGTCCGTGCCCTGGTCGCGCACGTCGTGCCCCTTGGCGCGCAGGTGCTCGACCAGCTTCTGCTTCAGTTCCCAGCCGCCATGGTCGGCGCCGATGGCGATCTTCATGCGCTTCCTTCTGCTTCGTACGGGCAGCCTGCGCCGCTACCACACCCGCGAACGTTCGCGGGGGCGTGGCGACGTCCCTGTCGCCGCGCCCCCTGATCCGGCTCCCGCCGCCGTCCCCGCCCGGCCGGTGCCGAACGGTCCTTCGGCGGCCTCGCGCAGGCGCCGGATCAATTCCAGGAAGGCCAGCCGGCCGCGCTCGGTCAGCTCGAACCGGGTCACCGAGCGGCCGCCCATGCGCACCCGCTCGCCCAGCAGGTAACCGGCAGCCAGCAGGCGCCGGGTCTGGACGTGGAGGTTGCCGTCGGCCAGGCCGGTCTGCTCGCGCAGCCCCGTGAACGTCAGGCGCTGGCCCAGCGCCAGCGAGGCCACGATGGCCAGGCGGGCCGGGATCGCCAGATGTTCGTCCACTTCGGTTGCCTTCATGGTGTGAAGTATTCGACAGACAACCCCGCAGATCAAGCAAAATATTGCGCAGGATGTACATTCACTTCATTCGATGAAGTATACAACCATAAGCGACATGGAGGCAATGAATTAGTGAATCAGCCAGGCCCGGCTCGCCAGCGCACCCATGCGCGCCGCGGCCACGAGCTGGTGGGCACCGATGCGTGTGCGCCCGCCCAGCCCGGGCAGGGCCGTGGCCCGGTGCCCCATGTCCAGCAGGCGTTCCTCGCCGACCCACAGGAAGCGGCCCAGCTCCCGCCAGCGCTGCGCGCCCCGCGGCGTGGACAGCAGGTGCAGCAGGGAGGTGTAGCCCTCGACGGAGCGGCCACGGCGGTCCAGGCAGCCCCCGGCCACGTCCAGCCCGCGCGCCAGGCGCCAGGCCGCCGGCCCCAGGCGGGGCGCCAACTCGTCGGCCAGGTCGCCGCCCACGCCAGCCATGAACTTCACCAGATGAAGTGAAAGGGCCAGGGCCCGCTCCAGGCCGGTGTGGCGCGCCAGATCCACCAGCATCGTGCGCTCGGCCGGCCCCAGCGCGGGGACCAGCAGCGCCAGGTCCAGCACCCGCCGCAGGTCCAGCCAGCCATCGGCGATGTTCTGGTAGGTGGCGTGCAGCACCTGGTCCACGGCGCAGGGGCGCCAGACAGGCTGCCGCCCGAGCTGGTCCGGGCGGGCACGGGCGGTCACCCCCGTGGCCGACAGGTGGTAGACGGAACCGGGCAGCGTCAGGTCCCAATGGACCTCCACGCAGGCTCCGGCCGGGCCCAGCAGGATCCGGTGCAGGTGGTACTTCTCGTAGAAGCGGGGGTCGCGCCCCCCGGGCAGCGGGCGGTAACCGGCGCGCTCCAGCTCCTGGCAGACCGGGCCGACGGCCGACCGCGGCACCAGCAGGTCCAGGTCCAGGAACCAGCGCTGGGCGGGTTCGGGGTAGGTGCGCAGGGCCAGGGCGGCGCCCTTGAGCAGGACCGGACGCTCGGCGTGGCGCCCCACCAGGGGCAGGATCCGCTCGGCTTCCAGCAGCAGCGACATGGTGCGTGCCCGCGAGGTCGCGCACTGATCGGTGAACGTCTCGTCGACCAGCGACGGCGGCAGCAGCGCGCCGAGCGCCACCTCGACGTTGTGGGCCACCAGCGCCGCGCGCAGGGCCGGACCGTGCGCGGCGGGAGCGAAGCCGGCCGGCAAGGCCACCGGTCCGGCGGCACGATTTGCCCACGCCGTGGCGAGATCGACCAGGTACCGGCGTACCGTTGCCTCGAGCATCGGACCCACCCTCGACTCCCCCGTCGCCCCGGCATCCGCCCGGGGATGCCTTCCGCGTCGGTTATGGTAGCATCCGGCGGCGGAAACGGGGAAGATGACGTGCGGCCGCCGGCGTCCCGCCGGGCGGAACCCACGGGCAATTGCAAGCGCAGGGCCATGGCAACCGAAGGCACACCGCAGCAGCTCTCGGCGCAGTTCGACGCCTGGCTGGCGCTGACCGCGGCGGCGGGCACGGGCGCGGACACGGGCGCTGCCGCGGGCGGCGACGGCACGCTCCTGCGGCTGCCCATGCGCACCGGCAGCATGCACCCGGCCCTTCCGCGCGGCTGCACGCTGCTGATCGCGCCGTTGCCCGGCGGCGCGGCGACGGCGACGGCGGCGGGCGCGGCAACAACGGCGGCCCGCGACGCCGCGCGCGCGCGGGCGGCCCGGCCGGGCCAGGTCAGCGTCTTCGCGCGTGACGGCCGCCTGACCGCGCACCGGGTGCTGCGCCGGGCTCGTCGCGACGGCCGCCCCTGGGTGCTCGAGATGGGCGATGCCAACCCCGGCGCCGCCTGGCGCCCGCTCGACGAGGTCGTGGGCATCGTGGTGGGGGCCGAATCCGCCGGGGGCGTGCCGCTGCCGGCGCCGGCCTCGCGATCGCGCGCCTGGCGGCTGCTGCTGCGCCTGGCCAGGGCCCGGATCCGCGGCCTGGCCCGCCGCGGCGGACAACGTGACGAAAACGGCGACACCCCGACGGAGGCACCGTGAGCGACAGCATCCCCGAGTACCGACTGGACGTGGGCGGCGCCGTCCTGGCCTTGCTCTGCCCCCAGGCCGGCCTGGCCGAGGGGCTGGCCGCCTGGTTCGGCCTGCCCTCGGTGACCGCGGCCGCCGACGTGACGCTGGCGGTCGAGGTCGTCGCGCACGACGATGCCCCGGCCTTCCCGCGCTCGCTCCTGACCACCAAGCGCCTGCTTCCGCGGGGCACCGGCGAGGCGGCCGCGCCCGGCGGACCGGTCGCTGCGGTGCCGTTCGACATCTCCAATGGGCTCATCCGCGGCTGGTACGATGCGGCCGGCGGCACCGGCTCCGTGAAGGTGAAGGCCGCGCTGCTGGCGGGCCGCCACCCGCGGATCTTCGAGCAGCTGCTGTATCAGGCGCACCGCTCGGCCGTGCAGCGGCGGGAACAACCGGCGTGGCTCGTGCATTCGTCCGCGGTGATCGCCGGCGGCCGGGGCTACCTGTTCGTGGGCCCGTCCGGGGCGGGGAAGTCGACGGTGGCCGGGCTCAGCTCGGCGCACCATGTGCTGGGTGACGAGATGAACCTGCTGCTGCCCCGCGCGGGCGGCGGCTGGGACGTGGCGGGCACGCCCTTCAACGGCCTGTTCCGCGCCAAGCGGCCGGGGCGCGCGCCGCTGGCCGCGGTGCTCCTGCTGGAGCACGGCCCGGCGCCGGAGCTGCGCGAGGCGCCCCCCGCCGAGGCGGTGGCCGCGCTGGCCGGCGAGGTGGTCCCGCCGGTCGGGCTGGACCAGGCCCCGGGCCCGGGCACGCTGCCGGCCATGGTCGAGACGGCCCACTCCGTGGCGGCCAACACGGCGCTCAAGGTCCTGCGGTTTGCGCCCGATGCCGGGTTCTGGCCCGTGCTGACCGCGGCGTTCGGGACGGACTGAAGGCCCGGTACCTCCACCGGAAGGATGCGCGATGTCGATCGACATGGACACCATCGTGGTGGCGAACGGCGATTGCCCCGTGCGCGAGGTCGGCCCCGGCCTGGTCATCATGGATCCCGCCGGCACCGCCACCCACTCGCTGGACGAGATCGGGACCTTCCTCTGGCGCCGGCTCGACGGCCGGCACAGCCTGGAGCAGGTGGTCGAGGAACTGGTGGCCGAGTACGAGGTCGAGCCCGCCCGCGCCACGGCCGACGTCCAGGATTTCCTGGCCCAGCTCCTGGCCGCCGGCCTGGCGCACGCCCGCTAGCCCCGTTGATCTGAATTTTCAATACTGAATATGACCTTCCATCGGCTATAATCGAAGGCCGAGGACTCCCCTATGCCTTGCCACGGAATTCCGACAGGAGACACGAAACATGAAGGCTCACGCCGCAGACCGCGCGAGGATCGCCGTCCTGCTCGCCACGCTGGTGGCGCTGCTGGCACTGGGCACCGCCGGCTTCGCCCACGCCGCCCAACGCAACGTCATCGGGGAGATGTGGTCGGCCGATGGCTGACCCTTCTGCCCTTCCGCGGTCGCGGGATTCGAGTCTCTGCATGACCAGTACGGTGACCGGTTCCTGGGCGTCACCTACTACCTGACCAACCCCTGGCGCACGCCGTTCGGCGATGCGCGCTTCGGCACCTACGGCTTCAGCGGCACGCCGTCGGTCATGTTCGACGGCACCTCGTCCTACGTCGGCGGCGTGGGCTCCGGGTCGATGTACTCGACCTACCAGCCGACGGTGGCCTCGAAGCTGGCCACGAGCAGCCCGGTCGCGGTGACCGCCAGCTACAAGATCCGCGGCGACGAGCTCACGCTGGTGGTCGACGCGGTGGCCGACGCGGCCATCGCCGGCAGCAACTCTGTGCACTTCCTGATCTGCCTGGACGACTTCCACGCCCACACGAACATGGTCCTGGCGACGCTCGCCTCGGAGGCCTTCACGCCGACGGCGGCGGGACACACGCAGCACATCGAGCGCACGTACACGCTCGATCCGGGCTGGGACCGGAGCCTGCTGAACCCGATCATCCTCGTGCAGAACAACACCACGCGCGCGATGGTGCAGGGCGCGGTGGCGCTGCCGAACTACGAGGCGAACGTCACGCTGGACTGCGAGCCGAACGGGCTGGATGCCGGCTGGACCCTCAGCGGTCCCTACGGCACCATCACCGGCCACGGCGACGCGGCCTTCGACCTGTTCGACGCCGGCTCGTACACGGTGACGTGGGACGCATCGCCCTACTGGACCACGCCCGCCGGCCCGCAGCAGCAGGTCATCGCCGTGGGCGGCAGCGCCGTCTTCCAGGGCGTGTACACCGACGGGCCGGTCGCCGCGATCACGGGCGGCGCGCTGGCCGCCTCGGGAGAGCACCGCGCCGCCACGCTGGTGGACATCGACGGCGACGGCGACCTGGACGTTCACGTTGTCCGGTACAACGAGGCCGACCGCCTGCTGCGCAACGACGGGGCCATGGGCTTCGTCGACATCGCCGCCGGCGCCATCGCCGACGCGGGTCCGGGCACCGGCGCCGCCTGGGCCGACCTGACCGGCGACGGCTACCTGGACGTGTTCCTGGCGCGCTCGGGCCAGCCTACCGTGCTGCTGCGCGGCGACGGCGCCGGTGCGTTCACGCCGATCACGGCCTACGGCCCGATCGTGACCGGACCGGTCGAGGGCGCCAACTGGGTGGACTTCAACCGGGACGGCAAGCTGGACCTGTACCTGTACCAGAACAACGTCTCGACCACGAACCAGCTGCTCGCCGGCTTCGGCGACATCGGCGGCGGCACCTGGCTGTTCATGGGCCAGTCCGGCAACCTCACGATGGGCGGCAACACGGCGGCCACGTCCTGGACCGACCTGGACCTGGACGGCCGCCTGGACCCGTACGTGGTCAAGCGCTTCGGCGCGAACCAGATGTTCCAGAACCTGGCGATCGGGTTCAACGACGCCACGCCGGGCAGCGGCCTGACCGACTCGGGCAACGAGTCGGCCGCGGCCTGGGGCGACTTCGACAACGACGGTGACTTCGACCTCTACCTGGCCAGCGACGGCGGCGCCGACAAGCTGTTCCGCACCTCGACGCCGTTCCACTTCGAGTACGTGACGGGCCCGAACCTGGGCGACACCGGCAACGCGCGCGGCGCCGTCTGGGCCGACCTGGACAACGACACGCACCTGGACCTCTACGTCACGCGCAACGGCCAGCCCGACCTGATCCTGCTGGGCGACGGCACCGGCGCCTTCACCTCGGTCAAGCCGGGAGTGGACGAGGCCACGGCCGGCGGCGTGGGCGTGGCGGCCGGTGACCTGGACGGCGACGGCCGCGTCGACATCTTCGTGCCGCGCGCGGGCCTGCCCAGCGTGGTGATGAAGAACGGCCTGGGCGCCGGCAACCACTGGTTCAAGGTGCGGCTGGAAGGCAGTGGCCTGAACCGCTCGGCGATCGGCGCCCGCCTGGTGCTCACCAGCGGCGGCATCACGCAATCGCGGCTTCTCACCTCGGGCACGGGCTCGCCCGTGACGCTGGAGCAGCACTTCGGCCTGGGCGCCGCCACCTCGGTCGACCAGCTGGACATCTACTGGCCCAGCGGCCTGCACCAGGTGATCACGCCCAAGCCGGCGGACATCGTGCTGAACGTCCTGGAAGGCCAGGACCCGGTGGTCAGCGGCGTGCGCGACGACGTGCCGCAGCCGGCCACGGTCCTGGACGCCGCGCGCCCGAACCCGTTCAACCCGTCGACGACCATCTCGTTCGCGCTGGCGAGTCCGCAGCGCGCGACGCTGGCGGTCTACACGGTGGACGGACGCCTGGTGCGCACGCTGCTGGACGGCGACCTGGCCGCCGGCCCGCATGCGGTGACCTGGGACGGTCGCGGCAGCGACGGCCGCGCGGTGTCCTCGGGCACGTACCTGTACCGGCTGCGGACGGAGGGCGGGTTCGACCGGTCGGGGCGCATGACGCTGGTGAAGTAAGGCTTCGATCGGCTTCGACACGAGGGGCGGGGGGGGGGCGGGG
>JAYRFB010000099.1:0-12506 GCA_041908585.1 Candidatus Krumholzibacteriia bacterium | reverse complement strand
GCGCCTCCCGGCCTGGCGCCGCCTGCGGCGACGCGCGTGGTGGCTGGTCACCCTGCTGGTGGCGGCGCTGGCCGGTGCCGCAGGGCCGCGGCCGGGACGCGCCGCGGGTGCAGCGCTGGCGGGACTGGCCCTGCGCTTGCGCCGCCGCGAGCGGCGGCAGGCCGAGGCGAACCTGGCCCTGGCCTTCCCGGAGCTGGACGCCGACGCGCGGCGCGGCCTGCTGACCCGGGCCGCCGCCGCCGCCGGGCGCAACCTGTACGACGCGCTGGCGGCGCCGCGGCTGCTGGCGGACCCGACGCTGGTGCGCGATGTGCCGGGGGCGGACGGGCTGACCCTCGTGGAGGCGGTGCGAGAGGCCGCCGCCGCGGGGCGCGGGGTGCTGGTCCTGTCGGGTCACGTCGGCTGCTGGGAGCTGATGGGCGCCTGGCTGGCGCGGGAGCTGGCGCGGGCGGGGCTGCCGCCGCTGCACGTGGCCACGGGGGTCGTGCGCAACCCGGCTGTCGACCGCTGGCTGGCGGCGCGACGGCGGTCGCTGGGCCTGGTCCCGGTGCCGCGGACAGCCGGCGCGGCGCCGTTGCTGCGCTGCCTGAGGTCGGGCGGCGTCGTGGCGGTGCTGCTCGACCAGAACACCGGTGTCGACAGCCGGCCGGTCCCGTTCTTCGGGCGCCCGGCGCCGACGCCGGTCGGGCCCGCGCGGCTGGCCGTGCGGCTGGGTGCGCCGGTGGTGGTGGCGACGATCGCGCGCCATCCCGGTGGCGGGCACGTGGTGACGCACGGTGATCTGTGGCGCGCGGCGCCCGGCGCGACGGCCGACGGGCAGGTCGACGCGTGCCTGCGCCTGGTGAACAGGGAGCTGGAGGCGGCGGTGCGACGGAACCCCGCCGAGTGGGTCTGGTACCACCGGCGCTGGGAGCCGGGCGCGGATTCCTGAGGGAGGCGACAGGTGCGACGTGGAGCGGCAGGACCGCGTTGGGACTGGGGAACGGCGCGGCCGGCCGCCCGGTTGTGGCCGCATCTCGTCCTCATGCTGGCCTGCCTGGCGCCGGCTGCCGGCTGCAGCGACGGCGGCGCGCCCGCCCCGGCGGCGACGCCGGCCTCGTCGCCGGGAGCGGACCCCGCGCCCGCCGGACCGCGTCCGCGCCAGGAGCTGCTCGACTACCGCCTGACCGAGACCGCGGCGGGCGTCCGCAACTGGGTGCTGACCAGCGACCGCATGCTGCGGTTCGCCGGCCGCGAGGACCTGGAGCTGACCGACGTGCACATGGATTTCTACCGCGCCGGCGAGCCGTTCTCCACGCTGGACTCCGACAGCGGGCGCGTCAATCCGCGCACGCGCGCTGTCCATGTCTGGGGGACGGTCGACATCGTCACCACGGATGGGCGCCGACTGCAGACGGAGGACCTCGTGTTCGACAACGTCACCGGACGCATCACGAACGATGTCTTCAACCGCTTCACGCGGGGGACGGATGTCATCACCGGCTACGGCCTGGACGCGACGCCGGACCTGGCCTACGTGGAGATCAAGCGAGAGGTGGCGGCCGAGGTCGCCGACCAGCCTGCCGACCAGCCTGCCGACCAGCCCGCCGACCAGCCCGCCGCCGCGGACGGTCCGCGATGAGCGGGCTCGTGGGCACGCGCGACGCGATCCTGCGCGCCGAGGGGCTGCGGAAGGTCTACCGCGGCCGGGCCGTGGTCGACGACGTCTCGCTGGAACTGCGCCAGGGCGAGGTCGTCGGCCTGCTCGGGCCCAACGGTGCCGGCAAGACGACGTCGTTCTACATGATCGTGGGCTTCATCACCCCCGACCGGGGGCGCGTCGTGCTGGACGGACGCGACCTCTCGCGCCTGCCGATGTACAAGCGCGCCCGCCTGGGGATCGGCTACCTGCCGCAGGAGTCGTCCATCTTCCGGCGCCTGACCGTGGAGCAGAACGTGCTGGCGATCCTGCAGGCGCGGCGATTGCCCGCGGCCGAGCGCCGTCGCCGCCTCGATCAGCTGCTCGAGATGATGGGTGTCACGCACATCCGCCGCAGCCGCGGCTACGAGCTGTCGGGCGGCGAGCGGCGCCGCGTCGAGATCGCCCGCGCGCTCGTCAGCGAGCCGAAGTTCATGCTGCTCGACGAGCCGTTCGCGGGCATCGACCCCATCGCGGTGGCCGACCTCCAGCACGTCGTCTCGACGCTGCGCGAACAGGGCCTCGGCGTGCTGATCACCGACCACAACGTCCGCGAGACCCTCACGATCACCGATCGCGCCTACATCCTCTTCGAGGGGCGCATCGAACTGGCGGGCACCGCGGACGAGATCGTATCTTCACCGAAGGCCCGGGAGATCTACCTGGGCGAGAAGTTCCGGCTCTAGCGGGGCCGGCGGCCCGTTCCGGGCCGCGGAAGGACGCGCGCGATGGCACCGAAGCTCGGACTCGTCCAGGGCATGCACCTGAAGCAGAGCCTGGTGATGACCCAGCGCCTGCAGCAGGCGCTCAAGCTGCTGCAGGTCCCCACGCTCGAGCTCGAGCAGATCCTGCGCGCCGAGCTGCAGGGCAACCCGCTGCTCGAGGAAGTCGAGCCCGACGAAGACATCGACGCGCCTGAGTCCGTCGACGGCGCCGGTGACGGCGACCAGGATGGCGACGGGGCGCGCGAGGAGGAGCAGGGGCAGCTCGACGAGGCCGGCGCCTGGGACGAGGACGGCGTCGGCGCCAGTCCCGACGAGCGCAAGGACTGGGGCGACACCTTCGACGACGGCTTCCAGTCAGTCTCGCTGGACCAGGGCTGGGACGAGGAGGACGAGCTCGAGCGGCCGCAGAAGTACGTCCCCAGCGGCCAGGAGGACCTGACCGACCAGCTGCACCTGGCCGTGCCCGAGGGCCTCGAGCGGGCGATCGGCGAGTACATCATCGGCAGCCTGAACGAGGACGGTCTCCTGGGCTGCCCGGTCGCCGAGATCGCCGCCTACTTCGACGTCTCCGAGCCCGCGGTGGAGGCCGTGCTCCGCGTCGTCCAGGGCTTCGACCCGCCCGGCGTCGCCGCGCGCGACCTGCAGGAATGCCTGCTGCTCCAGCTCGAGGCCCGCGGACTGGCCGAGTCGGACGAGGCCGTGGTGATCAAGGACCACTTCGAGGCGCTGAAGAACCGGCGCTTCAACGACATCGCCCGCGAGCTGAAGCTGACGGTCAAGGACATCCAGGACATCGCCGAGCGCATCGGCGAGCTGGATCCCCGGCCGGGACTGTCCCTGAACACGGAGGGCGCCCGCGCCATCGTGCCCGACCTGGAGGTCGTCAAGGTGGACGAGGACGGCCAGGAGTACGCCGTCTACCTGAACGACGCCAACATCCCCCGCCTGCGGGTCAGCCAGGCCTACGAGGGAACCGTCCAGACCAGCGAGGATGCGGTCAAGTTCATCGACGAGCGCAAGCGCCACGCCGAGTGGGTCATCAAGACCATCGAGCAGCGTCGGCGGACCATGATCAAGGTCATGGAGGCCATCGTCAGCGAGCAGCGCGAGTTCTTCGAGAAGGGCGCCATCGCCCTGCGGCCGCTGACGCTCAACCAGGTGGCCACCACGATCGGCATGCACGAGTCGACCGTTTCCCGGGTGACCCGCCAGAAATACGTCCAGACCCCGCGCGGCGTCTTCCCCCTGAAGTTCTTCTTCAGCGCCGGGCTGGATTCGGACAGCGGCGAGGACGTCTCGGCCAAGGCCGTCAAGATCATGATCCGCGAGATCATCGACGCCGAGAACACGGCCCGGCCCCTCTCGGACAAGAAGATCGTGGACATGCTCCAGGAGAGCGGCCTGAAGATTGCACGCCGGACCGTGGCCAAGTACCGGGAGCAGATGGGGATTTTGAGTGCGCGCATGCGCAAGCAGTTCTAGAATCCGGACGGGCCCGGGACCGGCCAGCGGCCGGGCCCCAGCGCGGTAGGAGAGGCCGGACCCTCAGGAGGACGCCATGCAGATGGAGATCAAGTCCCGGCATTTCACCCTCGGGGACGACCAGCGGGCGCGCATCGAGGCGGCGCTGGAGAAACTGGAGAAGTTCGTTCCGCGGCCGGTGCAGTCGTTCAAGGTCAACATCGAACGCGAGGCGGGGCGGTTCGTCGCCGAGGGCGTCCTGCACCTGAAGAACCACGAGTTCCGGGCCGAGGGCGAGGGGCAGGAGCCCGAGTACGCCGCCGATGCCGTGTTCGAGAGCCTGCGCAAGCAGCTCACGAAGTTCAAGGAGCGCATGGTCGACCGCCAGAAGGGCGACGAGGGCGGGCTCGGGCGCGCGCTCGTCGATGGCGGCGCGGTCTTCGGCGGCGAGGCCGAGGGCGAGGTGGAGGGGCTGCTCCTGCCCGACCTGGACGTCGACCAGGCCAAGGCCCGGTTTGCGGCCGGCACCCTGCCGTTCTTCGTCTTCCGCAACACCGAGACCCTCCGGCTGGGCGTCATCTACCGGCGCGCCGACGGCGCGCTCGGCCACATGGAGGCCGCCGGCGAGTGAGCCCCGCCGACGGCAGTCCCCTCGCGGGCGGGGCCGCAGCCGACCCCGCCCGCGTTCCCCGAACGGAGGGCCGCGCATGTCCCAGGTGACCGTCCAGGGACTGGTCCAGGACCTGCGGGAGGCGCTGGCCCTGGAGCCGCTCGACGAGCTGCCGGCGCGACCGGTGCCGGTCCTGGCGCCGGACGCGCACCGGCCCGGCATGGCCCTGATGGGCTTCGCGGAGAATTTCCTGCCGTCCCGGATCCAGGTCTTCGGCGAATCGGAGACCGCCTACCTGGCCACGCTCGACGCCGAGGCGCAACGGGTCGCCGTCGGGCGGGTGCTGGCGCTGGACCCGCCGGTCATCTTCATCGCCATGACGCAGGACGTGCCGCCGGGCGTCCTGGTCGCTGCCCGCGAGCGCGGGTGCCCCCTGGTGCGCACCCGGCTGCCGGCCGTCGAGTTCATGACCGAGCTGGCCCACCAGCTCGAGCGCCGGTTCGCTCCCCGCACCGAAGTGCACGGCACGCTCGTGGACGTCTACGGCGTCGGCCTGCTGTTCACCGGGCGCAGCGGCATCGGCAAGAGCGAGTGCGCGCTCGACCTGATCGAGCGCGGCCACCGGCTGGTGGCCGACGACATCGTCGAGATCCGCCGCAACACCGAGGACGTCCTCATCGGCGGCCACCGCGAGGTCCTGCGCCACCACCTGGAGATCCGCGGCGTCGGCGTGATCGACGTGCAGTCCATCTTCGGCATCCGTGCCATCCGCATGCAGAAGCGCGTGGAGCTGGAGGTGCAGCTGCAGGAGTGGGACGATGCCGCCGACTACGAGCGCATGGGCCTCGAGGACCGCTCCACGGAGATCCTCGGTGTCCGCATCCCGCAGGTGATCGTGCCGCTGTTCCCGGGCAAGAACATCACCGTGATCAGCGAGGTCATCGCGCTCAACTTCATGCTCAAGATCTACGGCTACGACGCGGCCCAGGTGCTCAACGAGCGGATCCTGCAGTCGATGCGCTCGAGCTCCCGGCTGCGCGACTACCTCGAGCAGGACCGCGAATGAGGCGGCCGGCAGGAAGGACATCGGGATGATCCGCGCCCTGGTCATCACTCACGGGAATATCGGCGCCGAGCTGGTGCGCGTCACCGGGCTCATCCTCGGGCCGGTCGAGGGACTGGTCGCCCAGAGCAACAGCGGCAAATCGCTTGCCGACCTGCGCACGGCGATCACGGCCTGGCTGGCCGAGGGTGCCGACGCCGGCGCCACCGGGGCCATCGTCTTCGTCGACGACTACGGCGGGAGCTGCGCCACCGCCGCGCAGCTGGCCTGCGGGCACGATCCGGGCCGGGCCATCATCAGCGGCGTCAACCTGGCGATGCTGCTCGGCTTCCTGACCTGGCGCGAGGGCGACGAATTCGAGGAGCTGGTCGGCCGCCTCGTGCGCAAGGGTCGCGAGGCGATCACGCGCGTCGGGGGACGTTGATGCCGGTCGTTCTGGCGCGCGTGGATGACCGACTCATCCACGGCCAGGTCACGGTGGGCTGGAGCGAGCGCCTTCGTCCCGACCGGATCGTCCTGGCCAGCAATGAGATCGCCGCCGATCCCTGGCAGAGCCGCGTGTACGCCAGCACGGTGCCGCCGGCGATCTCCGTGTCGGTCGTGTCGCTGGCGCGGGCGGCCGCGTTCCTGCGCGCGCCCGACGCGGCGACCGAGCGCACCATCGTACTGACCGCATCGGCCGCCGAGATGAGCGACCTCGCCCACCTCGGGGCGCCGCTGCCCGGCGTCAACCTGGGCGGGATGCACTTCGGCGCCGGCAAGGTGGAGATGCTGCCCTTCGTCTTCGTGGACCGGCGCGACCTGGAGGCCCTCAAGCGCCTGCTGGCGGCCGGGCTCAGCCTCTCGGCGCAGCAGGTGCCCGGCGGTCGCGAGTATGCCGTCGGCGCACAGCAACTGGCCGAACTGGAGGGGCGCCTGTGACCGGGGCCCTGGACCTGGCCGGTGCGCTGGCGTCCGTCGACTGGGCCCTGCTGGCCTGGCTGGCGCTGCTGGCCGGCGCCCTGGCGCTGGACGAGACGGCCCTGGCGCAGACGTGGCTGAGCCAGCCGCTGCCGGCGGCCCTGCTGGCGGGGACGGTGGCAGGCGAGCCCGGGCTGGGACTGGCGGTGGGACTGCCGCTGCAGCTGGCCCTGACGATGAACCTGCCGGTCGGCCAGACGATCACCGGCGATGCCTCGGGTGCCGCCATCGCCATGGTCGGTGCCGCCGCGATGGCGGGGGCGCGGGCGGCTTGGCCGGTCGGCGCGCAGGAGGCCTCCCTGGCCGGCTGGCTGGTGCTGGGCGCTGCCGTGGCGAGCCTGACGGGCCACCCGCTGGTGCAGGCGGAGCGCCGGCTGCACCTGGTCTGGATGCTCCAGGGGCATCGCACGCTGCGCGACGGGAATCTCGGGCGCATCGACTCCCTGCACGGGCGCTGCCTGGTGGCGGGCTTCGCGCGCGGGGCGCTGTTTGCGGCGGTCACCCTGGTGGCGGCCGCCGTCCTCTGGCTGCCGCTGTACGCGAACCTGCCGCCGTTCGCGCGGACCGCGACGGCCTGGGTGCCCGGCCTGGCCGCCGCGCTGGGCCTCGGCGCTGTGGCCGAACGCTACGGCGCGTCGCGGAACTGGCGCTGGGTCGTGGCGGGGCTGGCCTGCGGCTGGGCCGCCGGGGCCCTGGCGTGAGCCGGCCGGGAGCGGGCACCGGCGGCACCGCGGCGGCCCGCCTGCCGGGGGCCCTGCGGGCGCGCGTGTTCCTGCGCCTGTTGGCGCTGCAGGCCTCGTGGAACCACCAGCGCATGCAGAACCTCGGCCTGCTCGCCTGCCTGATGCCCTGGCTGGGCTCGCGGCCGCGGGATGCGCTGCGCGACCGCCTGTTCTGCCGCCGCTACTACGAGTTCTTCAACACGAACCCGTATCTCGCCGGCTATGTGGTCGGCGGGCTCCTGCGCCTCGAGCTGGAACGCGAGGGGCAGGGCGGCCTGCCGCGCGGGCAGGCCCAGGTCTTCCGCGACTCGCTGGCCCGCGCCTTCGCTTCCCTGGGCGACCAGCTCTTCTGGCTCGGCCTGCGGCCGGCCACGCTGCTGCTGGCGGCACTCGGGACGCTGCTGGCCGGCGCCGCCGCGCCCTGGCTGCTGGCGGGACTGGCCGCGGTAATCGTGGCCGCCCAGTTCGCCTGGCGCTGGCGTGCCCTCGGGCAAGGCTACGAGGCGGGTTACGACATCGTCGAGCTGCTCGACGACCGGCGCTGGCACCGCGCGATCCGCGCCGGCAAGCGCGCCACGCTGTTCCTGGCGGCCGTGCTGGGCGGGCTGCTGCTGCAGCGGGCATCCACCGGAGCGCTGAAACCCGGCTCCGCGCCGGCCGTCGTGGTGCTGGCGCTGGCTGCGGGGCTGGTCCTGCCGCCGGTCCTGCGCCGGCGTTGGGCCGGCGAATTCCTGGTGTTGGCTGCCGCCGTCGCGGGGGTCGTGCTGGCCTTTGCGCCGGGGACGAAGGGGAGTTAATATGTTGATCCTGATCTTCAATTCCCACGCACAGCGAAAGCGCGAACCTTGAAGACGGCGACGGCCAGAGTGTCCGATCCGGTCGGTTTCCATTTGCGTGCGGCGGGACGCATCGTCAAGCTCACCAAGGGATTCGCGGCCGAGGTGACCATTCGCTACGAGGGCCGCGTGGCGAACGCCAAGAGCATCATGGGCCTGGCCAGCCTGGCCGCCGAGTTCGGCACCGTGGTCGAGGTGCAGGCCGACGGCCCGGATGAGGCCGCAGCCCTGGCCGCCCTCTGCGAACTCATCGAGGTGGGGCTGGCCCACCCGGAGTCCGGGGCCTGAGGTGCTCGAGCTGACCGGCATCGGGGCTTCGCCGGGCTACGCGCTGGGGCCCGTGCACACGATCCGCCTGGCGACCATCGTGCCGCGCCGGCGTGCCGTTGCCGTCAAGGATGTGCCGGTCGAGATCGATCGCTTCCGCGTGGCCGTCGAGCGCGCGCGCGAGCAGATCCGCGAGCTGAGCGAGCAGCTCTCCAGCGAGCTGGGCGCCGACGAGGGAGCCATCCTCTCCAGCCAGCTCCTGATCCTCGAGGACGAGATGGTCTGGGACGCCACCCTGGCGGCGATCCGGCTCGAGCGGATCAACGCCGAGGCGGCGTTCGCCCGCACCGTCGGCGACCTGGCTGCCCGCTTCCTCGAGATCGAGGACGCCACCTTCCGCGAGCGCGTCAACGACCTGCGCGACGTCGAGCAGCGCGTCCTGCGCGGCTTCGCCGACGGCGCGGTGGCCGGTCCCGTGCCGCCGCCGGTCCCCAGCGTCATCTCCTCGCGCAACCTGACGCCGTCGGACACCGCGGCGCTCGGCCGGCACAACGTGCTCGGCTTCGTCATGGACGAGGGCGGCAACACCAGCCACGTCGCCATCCTGGCCCGCTCGCTGGGCGTGCCGGCGGTGGTCGGCCTGCGCGGCGGGGCGGCGCAACTCGTGCCCGGCCAGTGGGTGGCGGTCGACGGCACCGAGGGCCGGGTGGTCGTGGACCCGGACGAGGAGACGCGCCAGCGCCTGGGCGTGCTGACGCGCCAGCAGGTGGTCGTCAACGAGAAGCTGGCGTACCTGCGCGACCTGCCGGCCGTGTCCCCGGATGGGCGGCGCGTGCAGATGATGGCCAACATCGAGCTGCCGGTCGAGGTCGAGGAAGCGCTGGCCCGTGGCGCCGAGGGCATCGGCCTGCTGCGCACCGAGTACCTGTTCTTCCAGCACGGCACGATCCCGACGGAGGACGACCAGACCCTGGTCTACACCGAGATCGTACGGCGCATGGGGGGGCGGCCGGTCATCTTCCGCACCCTGGACGTGGGCGGCGACAAGGTCTCCGACTACCTGGGCGCCAAGCGCGAGTACAACCCGTTCCTCGGCTGGCGCGGAATCCGCTTCTCGCTGGCCAACCGGGCGTTGTTCAAGACGCAGGTCAAGGCGATCTACCGCGCTGCCACCGCCGGCCGGGCCAAGCTGATGTTCCCGATGATCACGGGCGTGGAGGAGCTGCGGCAGGCCCGCGAGGTGTGCGCGGAGGCCGTCGAGGAGCTCGCGCGGGAGGGACGGCAGCACGCCGCGGACCTGCCCGTCGGCATCATGATCGAGACGCCGTCGGCGGTGCTTGCGGCCGACCTCCTGGCCCGCGAGTGCGACTTCTTCAGCATCGGCACCAACGACCTGATCCAGTACACGCTGGCCATGGACCGCGGCAACAGCCGCGTGTCGTACCTCTACCGGCCGCTGCACCCGGCGGTGCTGCGCGCGCTCAAGCGCACCATCGACGCCGCCCACGACGCCGGTATCTGGGCGGGCCTCTGCGGCGAGATGAGCGCCGAGACGCGCCTGGCAGAGGTGCTGTTCGGGCTGGGCCTCGACGAGATCAGCACGCACGGCGCGGCGCTGCCCAAGATCAAGCAGGTGATCCGCTGGACGCCGTGGGACGAGGCGCGCGCCGTCGTGGCGCACCTGCTGACCCTGCGCACGGCGGACGAGGCGGACGCCTGGCTGGCCGACTACATCGCCACGCGCAAGCGCGAGCGCATCACCGAGGGGGAGACCGGATGAGCAACTGGCCCGAAGGCGGCGCCGGCGCGATGCTGAAGCTGGTCGCGTCGCTGCCCGAGCAGCTGCGCGGCAGCGCGCGCCTGGAGGGCCTGGCGGGCGTGTCGCCGGTGGCGGGGCTGCGGCGCGCGGTGCTCTGCGGCATGGGCGGCTCGGCGATCGCCGGCGACCTGGTCCAGCCGCTGCTGGATTCCGGCACGACGTCGCTGGAGGTCTGGCGCGACTACGGCCTGCCGCACTGGGCCGGCGCCGCGGACCTGGTGATCGCCGCCAGCTACTCGGGCCACACCGAGGAGACGCTGGCCGGCTACGCCGCCGCCGCCGCCCGTGGCTGCCCCCGGCTGGCGATCACCAGCGGCGGCGAGCTGCTGGCGCGCGCGCGCGCCGACGGGGTGCCTGCCATCGTGCTGCCGGGCGGCCTGCCGCCGCGGGCCAGCCTGGGCTGGGGCCTCGGGGCCCTGGCCCGTGCGCTGGGGCGCCTGGGCCTGGCGGCGAACGCGCCCTACGCCGTGGAGACGGCCGCGGCCACGCTCGCCCGTGCCGACGCGGCGCGCCGGCATCCCTGGGGGGAAGCGTCCGCCCCCGCGCCCGACCCGGACGGCAACCCGCCGGCGGCGGAGCTGGCCGCCAAGCTGGCGGGCCGCGTGCCGGTGATCTACACTTGCGGGGGGGAAAGCCATGCGGCGGGCCTGCGCCTGAAGGCCCAGCTGAACGAGAACAGCAAGGTCCCGGCCCTGCTGGCGGCGTTCCCCGAGCTGGACCACAACGACCTGGTCGGCTGGTGCCTGGACCCGGGCGAGCGGCAGCGCTTCGTCCTGCTGGTCCTGCGCGCCGGAGACGAGCACCCGCGCACGAGCCTGCGCGTGGGCCTGACCCTGGAACTGCTGGCGGACCAGTTCGCCGGCGTGTTCGAGTTGCGCGGCGGCGGCGGCGACGCCCTGGCGCGCGTCATGTCGCTGGTCCAGTACGGCGACTACCTGAGCTGCCACCTGGCCGGGCTCCGGGGCGTGGACCCGGTGCCCGTCGATCGCATCGTCAGGCTGAAGGACGCGCTCGCGAGGGCGCAGAACCCATGATCGCGGCGACCGCCCCCGGGGCGGCGCGGACACGAGGGGAAGGACCGTCGACATGAGCAACCAGTACCTGTTCACGAGCGAGTCGGTGACCGAGGGTCATCCGGACAAGGTGGCCGACCAGATCTCCGACGCGGTCGTGGACGCGATCCTGGCCAACGACCCCACCGGCCGCATCGCCTGCGAGACGCTGGTGACCACGGGCATGGCCTGCCTGGCAGGCGAGATCACGACGTCGACGTACGTCGACATCCCGACCCTCGCGCGCGACACCATCCGCCGCATCGGGTACACCTCCTCCGCCATGGGCTTCGACGCCGATTCGTGCGCCGTGCTGGTCTCGATCGACAAGCAGTCGCCGGACATCGCGATGGGCGTGGACACCGGCGGCGCCGGCGACCAGGGCCTCATGTTCGGCTACGCCTGCCGCGAGACGGACGTGCTGATGCCCTTGCCGATCACGCTGGCCCACCGCATGGCGCAGCGCCTGTCGGCCAAGCGGAAGGACGGCACGCTGCCGTGGGCGCGGCCCGACGGCAAGACGCAGGTCACCTGCCTGTACGAGGACGGCCGGCCGGTCAAGGTTGAGACGGTGGTCGTCTCGACGCAGCACGATGCCGAAGTGACGCTGCCCGACCTCCAGGCGGCCATCTCGGAGCACGTGATCGAGCCGGTGCTGGCTGCCTTCAAGGTGGACCATGCCGGGTTCCGCAAGCACATCAACCCGACCGGCCGCTTCGTCGTGGGCGGCCCCCAGGGTGACTGCGGCCTGACGGGTCGCAAGATCATCGTCGACACCTACGGCGGCAGCGCCTGCCACGGCGGCGGCGCCTTCAGCGGCAAGGATCCCACGAAGGTGGACCGCTCGGGCGCCTACGCGGCGCGCCACCTGGCGGTCAACGTCGTGGCGGCGGGCCTGGCCGACCGCTGCCAGGTCCAGGTCGCCTACGCGATCGGCGTGGCCGAGCCCGTCTCGATCAACGTCGAGTGCTTCGGCACCGCCAAGGTCCCGGAAGCCAAGATCGTCGCGGCGATCCGCGAGGTGGCGGACATGACGCCCAAGGGCATCATCACGCGGCTGGACCTGCGCAAGCCCGTGTTCGCGCCGACCGCCGCCTACGGCCACTTCGGGCGCGACGACCAGGACTTCAGCTGGGAGCGTCGCGACCTGGCCGACAAGCTGAAGGCCGCGATCCGCTAGCGGCGGCCCGCGCGGCACCGCCCGGGGGCTGCCGCCGGAATCGTCGAGCGCAGGCAAGCAGAAGGGGGGGCCCCCCGGGGGGGGCCCCGGGGGGGGGGTGCGCGCGCGGCGGCGGCGGGGGGGGGCCGCCCCG
>JAYRFB010000098.1:0-27482 GCA_041908585.1 Candidatus Krumholzibacteriia bacterium | reverse complement strand
GCCCGGGCGCACCCCGCCCCCCTGCGCCGCGGGCGCGGCCCCGTTGCATTCTCTCACATTGACCCCACCAGCCGCCCCCGGGGGCGGCGCGCCCCCCCACTTCCATGTCCCTGCGCGGGGCGCCCGCTCGGGCGCCCGTCCGGACGGACAGCCGGCGCGCCCCGCCCGCGCCGTCATCAGTACGCCTGCGCGAACACCACCCGGCCGAGGGACGGCTTCCCGCAGTGGACGCAGCTGCCGGGCGTCTCGTCGCGCACGAGCGGCAGGTTGCGGATCGTGACCTTCGTCTTCTCCTGGACCTGCTTCTCGCAGTCGCCGTCGCCGCACCAGTGGCACTCGGCGAAGCCACCCTCGCCGGCGAACAGCGCCGTGAAGGCGTCCCAGCTGTCGACAACGTGCGTGCGCTCGCGCCGGCGCTGCAGCGCCCGGTCGAAGAGATCCTGCTGGATCCGCTCCAGCTCGGCGACGGCCGCGGTGGCCAGCTGCTGGAAGCCGACGGCCTGCTTCTGCCGGTCGTGGCGCGCCACCATCATCACCTGCTGGCCCGCCAGGTCGCGCGGCCCCAGCTCGATGCGCAGAGGCACGCCCTTGCGCTCCCACTCGGCATACTTCCAGCCGGGGCGCATGTTGTCGCGGCTGTCGACGTGGACCGGGCCGATGGCCGCGCGCAGCTGCGCGGCCAGGCCGTCGGCGGCGGCGCAGACCTGCGCCATCTCCTCGTCGTTCTTCCAGATGGGCACGATCACGCACTTCGTGCCGGCGATGCGCGGCGGCAGCACCAGTCCCTCGTCGTCGCTGTGCGTCATGATCAGCGCGCCGATGATGCGCGTGCTCATGCCCCAGCTCGTGGCCCAGACATGCTCGACCTTGCCCTCGGCGTCCTGGTACTTCACGTCGAAGGCCTTCGCGAAGTTCTGGCCCAGGTCGTGGCTGGTGGCCGCCTGCAGCGCCTTGCCGTCCTGCATCATCGCCTCGATCGAGAACGTCTCGACCGCGCCGGCGAACCGCTCGTTGGCGGTCTTGACGCCCTTGATCACCGGCATCGCGAGGATCTCCTCGGCGAACCAGCGGTAGACCTCGAGCATCTGCAGCGTCTCGGCGCGTCCCTCGGCAGCCGTCGCGTGCGCGGTGTGGCCCTCCTGCCAGAGGAACTCGGTCGTGCGCAGGAACATGCGCGTGCGCATCTCCCAGCGCATGACGTTGGCCCACTGGTTGATCAGGATGGGCAGGTCGCGGTAGCTCTGGATCCACTTGCGGTACATGTCCCAGATGACCGTCTCGCTCGTGGGGCGGATGACGTACTCCTCCTCCAGGCGGCTGTCCGGGTCGGGAATCACCGTGACCTTGCCGTTCACCTCGGTCTGCTTCAGGCGGTGGTGCGTGACGATCGCGCACTCCTTGGCGAAGCCCTCGACGTGCTCGGCCTCGCGCGCCAGGAAGCTCTTGGGGATCAGCAGCGGGAAGTAGGCGTTGACGTGGCCCAGTTCCTTGAACTTGCCGTCGAGCACGCGCTGGATGTTCTCCCAGATCGCGTAGCCGTTCGGGCGGATGACCATGCAGCCGCGCACGGGGCTGTTGTCGGCCAGCTCCGCCGCCTGGATGACGTCCTGGTACCAGCGGCTGTAGTCCTCGGAGCGCTTGCAGATCCCGGCCATGCCGATCCCTCTTTCGGTCTGCGGTTGGGAGCCTCGCGCGGGCGGCGCCCGGCGAAGCGGGGAAGATAGCACGGCGCGGACGCGCGGCCAAGGCGGCGGGCCGACGGCCGCGGCGCGCGCGTCTGAGGGCATCGCGCGGCGGGCGTCAGGCGCCGGGAATCAGCCGGTGGGCTGGGCCTGCGCGGCGCCGGTGACCAGCCCGGCCTGCGTGGCCAGCCCGGCCAGCTCGGCCGCCTGCTCGGCGACGATGTCCAGCCCGTCGGGACCGGCATCGCCGTAGAGGACGCCGACCACGCCGCGCGGCGTGGCCACCGGTGCCACCGCGTAGCCGGCGCAGCGCGCGGCCTCCAGCAGGTCGCCCCCGGCCAGGCCCTGGTAGGCCGGGCTGGCGGCCATGGGAACGTGGAAGGCGCGATGCTCGAGGACCGCCAGGGCCAACGGCCCGGACGCGCGCGTCAGCGGCAGCGCCAGGTGCGGCGCCAGCTCCTGGGCGCCCGGCCCCGCGCACAGGACCGGGACCAGGCGGCGGTGGTGGGGGTCCACCTGCAGCAGGATCGCCCGCTGGAAGCCGAGGATTTCCACGGCACCGTCGAGGATGGCCGCCAGCAGCTCGTCGGCGGGGACGCCGGCGGCGATACCCGCGCCGACCTGGCGGTACAGCTCCAGCTGTGCGGCCGTCCGGCGCGCCAGGTCCTCCGGCGCGATCGCGGTCGGCGCCACGACGGCGCCGCCGGCGCGGTTGACCAGCTGGCCGTAGTCGCGCAGGTCGCCCACTCCGTGCCCGATGCAGGCGGCCAGGTCGGCGATGTCATCGGCCGCCCGCAGCAGGATCTCGTCGACGCGCGCCAGCGGGATCCCGAGCACGCGGGCCGCCGCCCGCGTCACGGCCTGCTCGTGAGCCTGCGCCTCGGGCTCGCAGGTGAACCGCGCCACGGCGTTGGCATAGACGATGACCGCCAGGAGCGGGTCCAGGTCGCGCGGCGGGTGGCGGGGATCGACGTCGTGGTGGTCGCCGATGACGTTCTGCAACTCGAGCGGGAGCTTCCAGCGTGCGGCCAGCCGGCGGCCGGCACGGTCGTGCGTGATGCCGAAGCGGCGGCGCTCGGCCTCCAGCGCCGGCATGCCGCCCTCGAGGTCGCGCAGGACATGGTCCATGTCGGCGGGCGAGCACTCCAGCAGCACCACCTTGCCGATGTCATGGACCAGCGCCGTCACGTACGCCTCCTCCGGCGCGACGCGCCCGGAGGCCTCGGCCAGCGCCTGCGCGAAGCCGGCGCAGACCAGCGAATGCCGCGTGATCGTGGCCAGGTACGGCGAGCGCGAGAGCTTGCTCATCATGTCGAAGACCGAGAGGCCGAGGGCCAGCTTGCAGACGGCCTCGAAGCCCATCACGATCACCGCGCGGCGGACGGTGCGGATCTGTTCCTGGTTCCGGCGCTGGTAGAACGCGCTGTTGACCACCTTGAGCACCCGCATCGTGAGCGCCTGGTCGTTCAGCACGCTGGCGGCGAGGTCGTCGGCGCACGAGCGGCTGTCGGCCGCCACCCTCTGGATGGACAGGAGCGTCTGCGGGAGGCTGGGCAGCTCGCCCATGCGCTCGATCTGCTCGAAGACCGCCGAGGAATCCACGCTGCACCGCCCGGCTGGGGATCGGCGCGACCGGACGGCCTCGGGGCCGCCCGTCGCGCGGGCACTCCCGGCGGATGATCGGCAGAATCCGGGGATCCTTGACCGCCGGCCCGGCCGGCGGTCGCCGCCTCAGCGCCCGTGCTTGCGCACGAGCCAGTAGCGTTCGTCGGGGTCGATCCCGTACCGGGCGCGCTCCGGCCCGCCGACGGCGTCGCGGGCGACGACCTCCGTCACGTGCCAGCCGGGACGCTCGACCAGCAGCCCGAAGTCGGGGGCGAACTGCCAGGCGTGGGCGTGGGCCCGGTAGCGGTCCACCGGGATGCGGCGGCTGTGGGCCAGTCCCGGCTCCAGCGGCACCTGCAGCCACGCCGTGCCGCCGGGGACCAGGATCCGCTCGAGTTCGTCGAGGCAGAGTTCCAGCTCGGAGATATGCTCGAGCACGTGGCTGCAGAAGATCCAGTCGACCGAAGCGTCGCGCAGCGGCGTGCGCCGCAGATCGGCGGCGAAGTCCGGGGCGAAGCGCCGGTCGGCGACGTCGATGTCGCAGCGGAAGCAGCGCGAGAGGCCCTCGTGCTCCAGCAGGAACCGCAATGCCGGCGATAGCGAGAAGCCGACCATCACGCCCGGCAGGCTCCCGCGCTGGCGCAGTTCGTCGCGCACGCCGAGCACCAGCAGGCGTTGGCGGTCGAACGACCCGCAGCCCGGGCAGATGCAGTGCCGGATGACCTCGTCACCGGACAGGAAGTTGCGGAAGCGCGGGCCGCGCCACCCGCAGACCGGGCATTCGTGGCGGCGCGGACCGGGCAGGCGGTCGGCCAGCGGCTGCAGCGTGTTCTCCGCGGCGCCGGCCACCACGCGCAGCGCCATGACCGGGTGCCGCCACCAGCAGGCGGGCGAGCGCGGATCCAGGAGCGTCTCCCTGACGAAGCGCAGCAGGGGCACGGCGGTTCCACTCCGGTCGGGTCGCGGTGTTCGCGGCATTCGTGGCGGTGATGGCGAGCGGGCATGATAGCAGCAGGCGGACGGCAGCGAAAGCCCGGTCAACGGTCAACGGCGCCACACCAGCCTCAGGCTGGCGAAACCGAGCGAGGCATCGTCCTCCGGCTCGGTGTGGCGCTCGGGCTCCCAGTTGCCCAGCGCCGAGAGCGAGAGCGAGCCGGTGAGGCGCCAGTCCGCCAGCAGCCACAGCCGCCAGTAGCTGAAATCCGTCCAGGCCAGAAGGGTGTCGTCGGCATCCTGCGGGCCGTAGGCGCGCCGCCCGCGCTCGACCGTGACGGATCCCGACACGGCGTCGCCGTAGGCCTCGAGCCCCGCCCGTAGCCCGACCTGGGTGTAGCTCTCGGCGTCGCGCGCGGACTCGAACGCCTCGCCCGCCAGCCCCAGCCGCCACTGGGCGGCCAGCACGTCCCCGCGCCGGAGCCCCGCGAAGCCGGACGCGCGCCAGCTGTCCACCCAGGTCTCGCTCAGCGCGCCGTAGTCCCAGCGCTCGGCCTGCAGCTCGACCACCACGTCACCGCCGCGCGCCGGCACCTCCAGCGCCCCGTCCAGCCAGTGCAGCCACGCATCGGGCCGCACGGCCGGATCCTGCGCCAGCCTTCGCTCGCTGCGCCCGTAGACGCGGGCGAGGCCGCCGGCCCCCAGCGCACCGGACCAGTCCAGCTCCAGGCTCCAGGCCCGGCGATCGATGGCCGTCGAGTCGGGGTAGCTCCGCGCGGCGTGCTTCAGCGCGACGCGCCACGATTCCCAGGCCGTCCCGCGCGAGCGCAGGCCGATGCCGATGCCCGCTTCCTGCTGGTCCTGCTCAAGCGGCGAGGCGATCTCGTACCGCGTCGCGGCCACCCAGCCCGCCACGAAGCCCTCCCGCGCGGCGCCGGCCCAAGGGACCGCAGACAGGTCGAGTCGGCCCTCCCCCTGGTCGCTGGCCAGGGCATAGTCGGTGCCCGGGCGATACTGCCGGCCGGCAAGGCGCGCCGCGGCCCGCAGGCGATCGACGCCGCGTCCGTCGCGCAGGCGCCAGTCCGCATCCAGGCCCTCGCGCCACAGGTCGGTTCCCACCGAACCCTCCAGTCGCAGGCGCCAGGCCGCGCGGCCGGCGCCGCTCGAACGCCCCTCGCAGCCCAGCACGAGGCGCGCCTCGCTGACGGTCTCGCTCGTATCGGTGGTCGCCAGGCTGTAGGCGTGGGTGAAGCTGTCGTAGCCGACCGCGGCGTCGAGGTCCCAGGCGGGGCGCCCGGCCGCGTCCGCCGCGCGGGCGGACGCCGGTAGGACGCAGGCGAGCAGCGCCAGGGCTGCGGTCCAGGTTGGTGCCATGAGCTAGCGAAGTCCCCGCGCGGCCTGCTCCAGCTGGTCATGGGCCGAGCGGGCATGGCGCAGGGCGCGCTCGCGGCGCCCGTCCGCCAGCGACCTTGCCGCCGCTTCGCGCTCCTCGGTGGCGCGCTCGAAGGCGCGATGGGCCGGCCCGGCCGCGACGTCCCGCAGTCGGACCGCCAGTTCGGCCGCGCGCGCGTCGAATCGCTCGAGCAGGCGCTGCACCGCCTCGGCGCCGCCATCGCCCGCGGCCAGACCGAGCGCCCGCTGCGCCAGGCGCCTGGCCAGGCCCGACAGCTGCAGCGCTTGTCCGGCGTCGTCGGCGGCCGCGGCCTCGGCCCTGGCCAGCGCGTCGCGCGCGTCGGCCAGCATCGCCAGCGCCTCGGCGTCCGCGGAAGATCCCTCGAGCTGCGCGCCCGCCTCTTCCACCGCGCTCCGCGCGCGCTCCAGCTCCCGCGCGACACGCTCGGGGCCGGCGCCGTCCGCCAGCTGGCGCGCCGCCAGGCGCAGCAGGTCGTCCGCACGCTCGAGCAGCTTCCAGGCCAGCTGGAGATCGCCCTGCGTGGCACGCTCGCCGGCCTGCCGGGCCTGCTCGCGGGCCTGTTCGAGAAGGTCCTGGGCTCGAGGGTTGCCAACCTCGCGGGCGCGATCGAGCAGCTGGACGTGCTGGTCGGCGAAGCGCTCGCTGCGGACGCGGATGCGTTCCTCCAGTCCTGCCGCCTCGCGCGAGGTCCTCAACGCATGCCACATCGCATCGCGGGCGCGCCGGGCCAGCGAGAATGCCTCGAGGGGCCGCTGGCGCGCCAGGAGGTCCCGGCTGCGCCGCTGCAGCTGCCGGGCCCGCTCCAGCACGTCACGCGCGCGCTCGCTGCCGCTGGCGGCAACCTGCTCCGCGGCCCAGTCCAGCAGCTCGTCGGTGCGATCCAGGTAGGCGCGGAGTTCCTCGCCGGCCTGGGCCCGGGCCGGCGTGGCGCCACCGGCAAGCGCCAGGAGCAGGACGACGACCGCCAGCGCGAGTGCCGTCGCGCCGGCTGTCCAGCCGATCCCCGGAAGCTGCCTGTTCATGCCCTCTCCCGTCCGATGTCGCGGCCCGATCCAGGTGCCGACCCCAGGACCTGCACGGAACATGCCAGTCAAGCCAGATCAGCTGCCCTCGCAATGTGTTGCGGTTCATCGCGTTGCGAGCAGTGGCGTCGTCAGGGACGGCGCCGGTCCCGCCTGCGCGTTCCCGGCGGTACGCCGGCGCGCCGGCGGGAACGCCGCCTACTGCTCCGGCCCGGCGTCCATGCCGAGCATCTTCATGCGCGAGTACATCGCCCGCCGGGTGATGCCGAGCATCGCCGCCGCCGCCGTCTTGCTCCCGCCGGCCCGCCGCAGCGCCTCGGTGATCAGCGCGCGGGCATTGCGGTCGAGGTCGAGGTCCTCCGGCAGGGACGGCGCGACGTCACGGGCGCGGGTACCGACGTCCAGCAGCACGTGCGCATCGGCCAGCGTCCCGATCCCGGCCAGGATGTGCGCCCGCTCGACCAGGTTCCTCAACTCGCGGACGTTGCCGGGCCAGCCGTGCCCGCGCAGCCGCGGCAGCGACGCCGCCGGCAGCGAAGCCTCGCGGCGCCCCAGCCGCGCCAGGAAATGCGCCGCCAGCAGGGGAATGTCGTCGAGCCGTTCGCGCAGCGGCGGCACGTCCACCGGGAACACGAGCAGGCGGTAGTAGAGGTCCTCGCGGAACGTGCCGCCGCGGATCGCGGCTTCCAGCGGCCGGTTGGTGGCCGCGAGCACGCGCACGTCCACCTGGCGTTCGACCGGGTCGCCGACGCGGTTGATCCGGCGTTCCTCGAGCACCCTCAGCAGCTTGGCCTGCACGGCGGGGCCGGCCTCGCCGATCTCGTCGAGCAGCAGCGTCCCGCCCCGCGCGGCCTCGAACAGCCCCTCGCGGTCCACCTCGGCGCCGGTGAAGGCTCCCTTGCGGTAGCCGAAGAGCTCGCTCTCGAGCAGCGACTCGGCGATCGCCGCGCAGTTGACGGCGATGAACGGCCCGCCCGCGCGCGCGCTGGCCGCATGGAGCGCGCGCGCCGCGACCTCCTTGCCGGTCCCGCTCTCGCCACGGATGAGCACGGTGGCGTCCGAGGGCGCGACCTGCGCCACGAGGCGGCGCAAGGCGACGGTGGCGGGCGCTGTCCCGATGATCTCCGGGCCGCCGCCGAGTTGGGCCACGGTCCGGTGCAGGGCGCGGTTCTCGCGCGCGAGAGCCACGGCGGCCGCGGCCGTCTCGACGGCGTGGGCCACCTCCTGGAAGTTGAACGGCTTGGTCAGGTAGTGGTGGGCGCCCCGCTGGAGGGCGTCGACCGCTCCCTTGACCTCGGGGTAGGCCGTCAGGATGATGACCGCCGTGTCAGGGCAGTGCTCGCGCACGCCGGCCAGCACGGCCATGCCGTCGACCGGCTCCATCCGCAGGTCCGTCAGCACCACGTCGAAGCGACCGTCGGTCACGAGCGAGAGCGCTTCCGCCCCGCCGGCGGCGCTCGCCACCTCGTGTCCGCGATGCGCCAGTGCCGACTTCAGCAGGACCACCAGCTTGGGTTCGTCGTCGACGATCAGGACCCTGGCCACCTCGTCACCCCTCCCGGTTGTCCGCCCGCGGCAGCGACAGGACCGCCTCGGCGCCCTGCCTGTCGCGCCGCTCGCGCAGATCCAGCGTGCCGCCCATATCCTCCGCGATGCGGCGCGAGATGGCCAGCCCCAGGCCGCTGCCCTTCTCCTTGGTGGTCCGGAACGGCTCGAAGAGCCGCGCCGGGTCGACCGCCGCCAGCCCGGTGCCCTCGTCCGCCACGGTCACGATGACGCGGGCGGCAGCGGCCGGCGCCGCGACGGCGATCGCGACCCGGCCGCCGCCGGGCATGGCGTCGCGCGCGTTCAGCAGCAGGTTCAGCAGCACCTGCTGGAGCCGCCGCGGGTCGCCCCGGACCACGACCGGCGGCGCGTCGCCGGGCCCGTCGACGGAGACGCCGCTCGCCGCCAGCTCCGGCGCCAGCAGTCGCGCACCGCGCCGCAGGCAGGCCACGAGGTCGAAGTCCTCCGCCGTGCCCTGCTGGCCCGCGCCGAGGGCCAGGTACCCCGACAGGATGCGGTCGAGGCGGTCGACCTCCTCGGGGATGAACGCGGCCACCTCGTCGACGATGCCCGCCTGGTCGAGAACGCGCTCGAGGTGCTGGCCGGCGCCGCGGATGATGCCGAGCGGGTTGCGGATCTCGTGCGCGATGCCGGCCGTCATGCGGCCGATGGCCGCCAGGTTCTCCTGCCGCACCGCCGCCTCGCGCGCGCGATCCAGCGCCGCGACGATGCGCTGCAACGCCACACCCAGGACCGCCAGCACGACGACGACGACGGCCACCGTCAGGCCGGCGACCCGGCGCAGCCTCTCGAGCGCCACGAAGAAGCCGGGGCTGCCGCTGACCGTCACCACGGCAACCTGGTAGGCGCCCTCGCTCGAGTAGTTGAACACCGGCGCGTGCGCCGATTTCTGGAAGGCGCCGCCCCCGGGTCCCCGGTAGAGGGGACCGGCGGCGGCCGTCCCGCCCCGCGCCGCCGCCACGGCGGCCGGGTCCAGCTCCAGGAAGACATCCACCTCGCCCACCCGCAGGGCCGGGTTGGTGGTCATCAGAACGGCGCCCGTATCGGCGTCGGTCAGGGTGATCTCGGCCAGGGATTCAGCCTCGACAAGGGCGGCGCAGACGGCGGTGAGCTCCTGCAGGTAGATTTCGCCGCCGGCGGCGTCCAGGGTCGCGAGCGAGACGGCCTCGCCGTCGCACAACGCCGCGACGCCGCGGGCCAGGCCGAGGAGCCGCTGGCCGAGCGCCTCGTCGAGCAGGCGCCGCGAGCTGTCATGCAGGTGCGCCAGTCCCGCCACGACGGCCAGCAGGATGGCCACATAGGCCAGCGCGGCCCGCAACAGCCAGCGGCGGCCGGCGGTCATCCGGCGGGGGCGCCGGCCGCGTCGCGCGCTCCGCCGTCGGCCTGCGACTGCTCGCGCGCGTGGTAGCTCGAACGCACGAGCGGGCCCGACTCGACCCACTCCAGGCCGAGGGCACGACCTGCCTCGGCGTAGGCGGTGAACTCGTCGGGCGTGACCCACCGTGCGACGGCGTGGTGGCGCGCCGACGGCTGCAGGTACTGCCCGATGGTCAGCACCTGCACCCCGTGGGCAACCGCGTCGCGCATCAGGTCCAGGACCTCGTCGCACGTCTCGCCGACGCCGACCATGATCCCGGTCTTCACTCGAACGGCGGCGCCGAAGCCGTCCGCCCACTGGCGCGAGCGGCTGAGCACCTGCAGCGAGCGGCGGTAATCCGCCTGCGGCCGGAGCCCCGGGTAGAGCCGAGGCACGGTCTCGAGGTTGTGGTTGAGGACCTCCGGCCGCGCCTCGAGCACCGTCTCCAGCGCCAGGGCGTCGCCCAGGAAGTCGGGGATGAGCACCTCGACGCCACAGCCGGGCACCGCGCGCCGGATCGCCCGGATCGTGGCGGCGAAGTGCGCGGCGCCGCCGTCCGGCAGGTCGTCCCGGTTGACGGAAGTCACGACGGCGAAGCGCAGGCCGAGCTCCCGCACGGCCTCGGCCACGCGACGCGGCTCGTCGTCGTCGACGTTCGCCACGCGGCCGCCGGGGATGTTGCAGAAGGTGCAGTGGCGCGTGCAGACGTCGCCCAGCAGCATGAATGTCGCCGTGCGGCTGGCGAAGCACTCGCCGCGGTTCGGGCAGTTGGCGCTCTCGCAGACCGTGTTGAGGCGCGAGGTGCGCAGCAGGCGCTTGAGGTCGTTGTACTCGACGCCTCCCTGGCGCTTCATGCGCAGCCACTCGGGCTTGCGGCCGGCCGGCGTGCCCGCCGCCGGCGCGGCGGGCGCGGCGGGCCCATCGGGCGCATGGGGCGCCAGGTGCGTCCCGGGCGCCGCCAGCGGGAACGCGTCGTCGCGCGGCGCCGCGCTCACGTCGAGGCTCCCGGCACCGGGCGGCCGGCGGCGAGCGTGAAGACCTGGTCGGGCTGGAAGCGACCGTCCGCGAAGCGGACCGTGGCGGCCTCGAAGCGGGGATCGTGCTCCAGGACCAGGATATACCCGTCCTCCACCGCACGGGTGAGGAACTTCTTCTTCTCCGCCACGGTCAGCAGCGGGTTCAGGTCGAACCCCATGATCCAGGGGACGTGCAGCTGGCTCAGGAAGGGGATCAGGTCGCCGACGAAGGCGAGCACGCCCTGTCCGGTGTGGAATTCCACGACCTGCTGGCCGGTGGTGTGCCCGTTGACGGGCGTCACGCGCACGCCGGGAAAGAGCTCCGCGGCGCCGTCGACGAACTGCAACTGGCCCCGCGTCTCGAGCAGGTCGAAGTCCTCGCGACGGAAGCTGGCGCGGTCGCGCTCGGAGGGATCGTGCGCCCAGTCCCAGTGGCGCTTCTGGATCCAGTGGCGCGCGTTCGGGAACACCGGCTCGAGGCCGTCCTCGCCCTCGCGCAGCGCGCCGCCGGCGTGGTCGAAGTGCAGGTGCGTCAGCACGACGTCGGTGATCGACTCGCGCGTGATGCCGGCCTCGGCCAGCTCGGCCGTCAGCTGCCGGGGCCGCCGCTCGATGGCGAAGATGCCGACCTGCTTGTCGCTCCAACGGTCGCCCATGCCGACATCGACCAGCACGCGGCGATCGCCGGACTCCGCCAGGAGACAGCGAAGGTCCAGGTCGATGCGGTTGCTCGCGTCGGCCGGGTGTTCCTTCTCCCAGAACACCTTGGGCACCACGCCGAACATGGCGCCGCCATCCAGCTTGAAGCGCCCGTCGTGAAACGCCCGGAACCGCCAGTCGCCCAGTCTCATGTTCCTCCGTCCCGTGGCCCGGCCATGCCGGGCGGAATCAGCCCCGCGGCAAGCATAACCCCGAGCCCGGGGCCCGGCAACGGCTGCCTGGGGACGCCCTCGGCAAGGAAACGCCGCCCCCGGGGAGGGGGCGGCGATTCGGTGCGGCATCCCGCGGGGGACGACCGTCGCCTAGCCGACCTTCCAGCAGTCCGAGGTGTACAGAAGGTCCTTCAGCGAGCCGGGCCCGCGCTTCTGCGTCACGGTCTCGACCTGCTGCCGCACCAGCTCGTCGAGCGTGGGGCGGCGCACGGAGCGGAAGACGCCGAACGGACGCGGCATCGCCGGGTCGTTGTCCAGCTGCGTCATCACGAACGCCGGGCCCGCGGAGTCGGCGGTCGGGTCCCAGGTCGAGGCCTCGGCGGCCGGCACGACCTTCAGCGAGAAGCCGTCGATCTTCAGGCCCTTGTCCTGGTCCTTGCCGTACACCATGGGCTGGCCGGCCTGGAGCATGATCGTCTGCTCGTCGCGCGTCGTCTTGTCGGTCCAGTTCTTGAAGGCGCCGTCGTTGAAGATGACGCAGTTCTGCCAGACCTCGACGAAGGCCGACCCCTTGTGGGCCGCCGCCGCCGCGAGCACCTCCTTCATGTGCTTCGGCTGCGTGTCGAGCGTGCGGGCGACGAACGTCGCCCCCGAGCCCAACGCCAGCATCAGCGGGTTGAAGGGGGCGTCGACCGAGCCGAACGGCGAGGTCTTCGTCTGCAGGCCCTGCGGCGACGTCGGCGAGTACTGCCCCTTGGTCAGGCCGTAGATCTCGTTGTTGAAGACGATGATCTTGAGGTCCACGTTGCGCCGCAGCGAGTGGATCATGTGGTTGCCGCCGATCGACAGGCCGTCGCCGTCGCCGGTGATGACCCAGACCTGAAGGTCCGGATTGGCGACCTTGACGCCCGTGGCGATCGCGTTGGCGCGGCCATGGATCCCGTGGAAGCCGTAGGTCTCCATGTAGTACGGGAAACGGCTGGAGCAGCCGATGCCCGAGACCATGACCACGTTCTCGCGGGCGACGCCGATGTCGGCCAGCACGTTCTGCACGCCGGCGATGATCGAGTAGTCGCCGCAGCCCGGGCACCAGCGGATCTCCTGGTCGGACTTGAAGTCCTTGGCCTTCAGTTGCTGCAGCTCGCTCATGCCATCTCCTCCAGGATCTTGCGGAAGTGCGCCTTCAGCTCGGGCGCGAAGAACGGCTTGCCCTTGACCTTGTAGTGCGTCTCGAACTTGAACTGCGGGTACTCGCTGGTCAGGTAGCGCGCCAGCTGCCCGAAGTTCATCTCGGGCACGACGATGCGCCGCGCGCCGGCGAAGATCTCCGGCAGGCCCTTCGGCAGCGGGTACAGGTGGCGCATCTGCAGGCGGCCGATGCGCTTGCCCTCGCGCTGCAGGGCCTCGACCGAGCTGCGGATGGCGCCGTAGGTCGAGCCCCAGCCCACGACCAGCAGGTCCGGAGCATCCGGGCCGTGGTAGACGGGAGTCGGGATCGAGTCGCGGACACCCATCACCTTGGCCAGCCGGGTCTCGCACATGAGCTGGTGGTTGTCCGGGTCATAGGACACGTTGCCGGTCACGGCATGCTTCTCGAGGCCGCCGATGCGGTGCATCAGGCCCGGCGTGCCCGGCTTGGCCCACCGCCGCGCCAGCTTCGCGTCACGCGTGTACGGCGTGTAGCCCTCGGGATCGGTGACGAACTGAACCTTGAACTGCGGCAGTTCCTCCATCGCCGGCAGCTTCCAGGGCTCGGCGCCGTTGGCGATGTAGTTGTCGCTCAGGAGGATCACCGGCGTCATGTACTCGACCGCGATGCGACAGGCCTCCACCGCGCATTCGAACGCGTCCGCGGGGCACGAGCAGGCGATCACCGGGATCGGGCACTCGCCGTTGCGGCCGAAGATCGACTGCAGCAGGTCGGCCTGCTCCACCTTGGTCGGCAGGCCCGTCGAGGGGCCGCCGCGCTGCACGTTGACGATGACCAGAGGCAGCTCGGTGATCACGGCCAGGCCCATGGCCTCGGTCTTGAGCGCCAGGCCGGGGCCCGAGGTCGTGGTGATGCCGAGGTTGCCGGCGAACGAGGCGCCGATCGCCGTGCAGATGCCGGCGATCTCGTCCTCCATCTGGCAGGTGATGACGCCGTAGTTCTTGTTCAGCGACATGTACTGCAGGATGTCGGTGGCCGGGGTGATCGGGTACGAGCCGAGGAAGGCCTTGAGGCCCGCCAGCTCGGCGCCCGCCACCAGGCCGATCGCGACCGCCTGGTTGCCGTTGATGTTGCGGTAGGTGCCGGGCTCGACGTTGTCGACCTTCGGCACCTCGTAGCGACCCTGGAACAGGCGCAGCAGCTCGCCGTGGTTGTAGCCGGCCTTGAGCGCGCGCGAGTTGGCGTCCAGCAGTTCCGGCTTCTTGCCGAACTTCTCCTGCAGCCAATCCAGCGTCGGCTCGATCGGGCGGCTGAACAGCCAGTACATCATGCCCAGCGTGAAGAAGTTCTTGCAGCGCAGGACGTCCTTCTTGCCGAGGGTCGTCTCGGCCAGGGCCTCGATCGTGCGCTGGTTGATGTCCTCCTGGATCACGCGGAAGCCCGAGAGCGTGCCATCGGTCAGCGGGTTGCTCGTCAGGTCGGCGCGCTCGAGATCCTTCTCCGTGAAGGAGCCCGTGTTCACCAGGATGATGCCGCCCGGCTTGATGTCCTTGTAGTTGATGATCAGCGCGGCGGGGTTCATCGCCACCAGCACGTCCGGCGCATCGCCCGGCGTGTAGATGTCGGCCGAGCTGAAGTGGATCTGGAAGCCCGAGACGCCGGCGCGCGTGCCGGCCGGGGCCCGGATCTCAGCCGGGAAGTCGGGGAACGTCGCCAGGTCGTTGCCGACCTTCGCCGTGGTGTCCGTGAACTGGGTGCCGGTCAACTGCATGCCGTCGCCGGAGTCGCCGGCGAAGCGGATGGTGACGTCATCCTGGCGGATGATCTCGCTGGTGTCGGAAGACATGAGGTCGGGTCGCCTCCTCGCCCCGGGGTCCTGCGCGGCCAGCGGGCAGGGCCAGGGGCGCTCGGGGTCGGTGGGGGCCCGGACGCCGGTCCGGGCACGACCGGCCGCAGGCCTCCACCACGGACGGGCTGGTGCAGGCCAGGCGCCGGTAATATGCGGCAAATCTATACCGGCATCGGCCCCTGCGCCAGCAATAGCACTCCCTGGCGCCGCGGCTGCGGGCGCGGGCCGGGACGGCAGCGCGCGGGGCATCAGCCGGCGGCGCGGGCCAGGGCGTCGCGGTAGACCGATTCGGTGCGCTCGACCATCAGGTCCACGGTGAAGTCCCGCGCGACCCGCGCGCGACCCCGGCCCCCCATCTCCCGGCGCAGCCCGGGCGAGTCCAGCAGGCAGTCCAGGCGCGCGGCCAGGCGGGCCGGGTCACCGGGCGGGACCAGGAACCCCTCCACGCCGTCGTCCACCAGCTCGGGACTGCCGCCGCTGGCGGTGGCGATCACCGGCCGGCCCCGGGACATCGCCTCGAGCGTGGCCAGCCCGCACGGCTCGGCCAGGGAGCAGGTGACATGGACATCGAACGCGGCGCAAAGATCGGCGGCGCGTGGCCGGTAGCCGCAGAAGTGCACGTTCCCGCCCAAGCCGAGCCGTGCGGCGCGCCGACGCAGTTCGGCACCGTGACGGGAGCCGGCCGGCGCCTCGCCGACCAGGACCACGGCCAGCCGGGGCCAGCGGCCCAGAAGCAGGGCGGTGGCGTCGAGCAGGTCAGCCAGACCCTTCTCCGGGGCCAGGCGCGCGATGCAGCCGACCACCGGGCGATCGGGTCCCAGGCCCAGTTCGCGCCGCAGCGCCAGGCCGGCTTCCCGGTCGCAACCCGGCTCGATCCCGTTGGGCACGGTCACGAGCCGCCGGCAGTCCACGAGCCCGGCCGCGGCATCGCGCACGGCATCGCTGACGGCGATCAGCGCGCCCAGCCGCTGCAGGAACGTGCGCTTGAGCGCCGGGTGCGCCACCGGTCGCAGGACGTGCCGCGACCCCACGCACAGCGCGCCCGTTCCCACGGTGGCCGCCGCCGCGATGAACCAGTCGCGCGGGTTGTGTGCGTGGACGATGTCGATCCGCTCGCGGCACAGCCAGGCAGCCAGCCGCGCCACCGAGACGGGCTCGAACCAGTCGCGCAGCGGCAGCGCCACGACCGGCAGGCCGCACGCCGGCAGCTGGCCGGCCAGGTCGCCATCCGGGCGCACGACGCACGTCACCTCGTGCCCGCGACCGCGCAGTCCCCGCGCGAGGTTGGCCAGGCACACCTCTCCACCGTAGAAATCGCGACGACTCGAAAGTTGACAGATCCGCAAGCGTCCGCTCCCGCCGCGCGCCGCGGCCGCCGCCGGATGGCGGGACGGCCGCCGGCGGCGCCGGCGTGTTCCGGGCGAGTTGTGGGCAAATTGACAGCCCGCACATCATACCCTACGGTTAGCCCTTGGCAAACCGCAAGTCGCCCCACGTTCCGGAGGCCTTCGATGCTGTCGAGCCTGCTTCCGCTGCCCGGCGCGCGCGCGTCCGGGCGCCGTCCCCGACCGAGTGTGGCGATCGTCGCCCGGACCCTGGCCTTCGTGCCGGCCCTCGTTCTGGCCTTCGGGTTGGCCGGCCAGCGCCCCGCCCATGCCGAGGATGCGCACGGGCGCGACGCCGGCGCGCCTGCGGCGCACGCCACCGCGGCCCACGCCGGGCCCGATGACGCGCACGCGTCGGCCGACGGCCACGGTCACTCACACGTCGACCCGGTCGGCCAGCTGCCGCTGTGGTCGGCCCTGCCGTTCGTCTGCATCCTGCTGTCGATCGCGCTGTTCCCGCTGCTGGCGCCGCACTTCTGGCACCACCACTTCCCCAAGGTCTCGGCCTTCTGGGCCCTGCTCTTCGCGGTGCCCTTCCTCATCTGGAACGCCACGGCGGCCACGGGGGCGATCATCCACATCGTGCTGGTCGACTACGTGCCGTTCATCATCCTGCTCTGGGGCCTCTACACCATCGCCGGCGGCATCTACATCGGCGGCAACCTGCAGGGCAAGCCGGTGGTCAACGCCACGCTGCTGCTGATCGGCACCTTCCTGGCCTCGCTGATCGGGACCACCGGCGCGGCGATGGTGCTGATCCGGCCGCTTCTGCGTGCCAACGCCTGGCGACGCTCGCAGGTCCACGTGGTGATCTTCTTCATCTTCCTGATCGCCAACATCGGCGGCTCGCTGACGCCGCTGGGAGACCCGCCGCTGTTCCTGGGCTTCCTGCACGGCGTGCCGTTCTTCTGGGTGACGAGGGGCGTCCTGCCGCACATGCTGCTGGCCACGGCGCTGGTCCTGGCCACCTTCCTGGCCGTGGACACGCTGCTCTACCGCCGCGAGAAGGCGACACCGCCGGCCGCCGGAGCCAAGGGCGGCGTCCGCATCGAGGGCCTGCACAACCTGCTGTTCCTGCTGGGCGTCATGATCGCGGTGGTGCTGTCCGGCAGCCTGAAGCTGCCGGAGGTGACGGTGTTCCGGGGCGGCGCGCACCCGGTCGTGGTACCGCTGCAGAACTGGCTGAAGGACCTGATCATCATCGCGATGGGCGTGCTCTCGCTGCGCACGACGGCACGCGCGCTGCGCGAGAAGAACGGGTTCTCGTGGGCCCCCATCCAGGAAGTGGCGTACCTGTTCGCGGGCATCTTCATCACGATCATCCCGGCGCTGGCCATCCTCAAGGCGGGCAGCGAGGGCGCGCTCGCCGGCCTGGTCAATGCCGTGCACGGACCGGTGCGCTTCTTCTGGGCCACCGGGGCCCTGTCCAGTTTTCTCGACAACGCTCCCACCTACCTGACGTTCTTCAACGCTGCCCTCGGCGACCTGGGAGCCACCGAGGCGATGGTGCCCGGCATGCTGGGCTACGCTTCGACGCTGGCGCAGCACAACCCAGAGTTCGTGCACGACCTGCAGGCCATCTCGGCCGGAGCCGTGTTCATGGGCGCGATGACCTACATCGGCAACGCGCCGAACTTCATGGTCAAGTCGATCGCCGAGGAGTCGGGCATCGCGATGCCCAGCTTCTTCGGCTACCTGTTCAAGTGGTCGGCGCCCGTGCTGCTGCCGGTGTTCGTCGTCGTCACGCTCGTCTTCTTCGCGAGGTAGGAGGGGCAACATGGCCACCGAGAACACCAATGCCGGTTTCAACGAGGTCGTCTTCCGCGGACGGCCGAAGATCGTCCGGGCCTTCCTCAGCGGCCTTGTGATGGGTGCCGGCCGCCAGGCACAGGTCTATTACAGCTTCCTGGAGGGCGTGAAGCACGAGGGCCGGGCCGAGAAGCTGGCCGAGCTGGTCGGGGTGCGCGACAGCGACTGCCACGTCATCGTCGACGCCGCGACGGCCGGCTGGCTCAAGGGACTAGCGCGCCAGATCGCGGCCGAGACGGGGCTGGAGATCGGCGCCAACCGCCGGATCCGCGGCGCCTCGCTGGCGCTGAAGTACCACGCCTTCGCCCAGCGCTACGAGGAGGAGATCACGGCGGCGCTCGGCGACCTGCCCGCGGGCGTCAAGCTTACGGGGATGAAGCGCGAGGTGCGCACCGACCCGCGCGCGAAGGGTGTCGAGGCCTACTCCCCCGTGCACGAGTACGAGGCGAAGGCGAGCGGGACGCTGACCGGGCCGGTCGACGCGCTGATCGGCCTGCGTCACCGGCTGGAAGCCTACCCGCTGCTGAAGCTGGGAGAGATCGAGCTGAAGACCGCCTGAGCCGCGGGCAGGCTGCGGGCGCTCCGGCTAGGCCCCGGAGCGCCCGCGGACCTTCCGCTTCAGCGACATGAGGTCCTCGTGACGGATGCCGAGCAGGTTGCCGACCTTGTGCATGAGCGCGTCCTCGTGCGCCTCGAGCACGCCGTCGCCCAGCACGACCTCCCACAGCAGCTCCGCCACCGCCAGCTTGCGCGGCAGAGGAAAGCTCTCGTTCAGCTGGCGCGCGAACTGGTAGAGGTCGCCGCTCTCCCAGCGGGCCTGCTCGGCCGTCGCCATCAGCGCCTCCGTCGCCGCCGCATCCAGCGCGAACCGCGCCTGCAACAGCCTCGTGACCGTGGTGCGCTCCTCGTCGCTGAACTCGCTGTCGGCATGGGCGGCCTCCAGCAGCAGCACCGCCGTGGCCAGGCGCAGGCGCGTGGCCTCGTCCTGCTCGTTCGCCCCCGGCGCCAGGGCGCCCTGCACGAGTTTCTGAAGCGGTCCGAACAACGCGTTACCTCCGCATGGTAGCGGTCCTGGTAGCTAGAGGACGACCCGCGACCACGCGGCCCCGGGCAGCGTGACGACCTCATAGGCGATGGTGCCCAGCAGGTCGGCGAGCATGGCGGCGGTGATCTCCTCGTCGCCCTGGCGGCCGAGCAGCACGGCCTGATCGCCGGCCTCGGCCCCGGGCACGTGCGTCACGTCGACCATGCACAGGTTCATGCAGATGCGGCCGACCAGCGGCGCCCGGCGCCCGCCCACCAGCACGTAGCCGCGGCCCGAGAGCGCCCGGGGCCAGCCGTCGGCGTAGCCCACCGGCAGCACGGCGATGCGGCTGTCGGTCATCGCCTTCCAGGTGCGCCCGTAGCCGACGGTCTGGCCGGCCGGGACATCGCGCACCTGCGAGATCATCACGCGCCAGGTCAGGGCGGGGCGCAGCTCGGGCTCCGGGCGTCCCTGCTGCCGCACCGCGACGCGCGTCTCCTTCGAGGGCCAGATGCCGTAGGCACCGATGCCGACGCGGACGATCGCGCGGTGGCTGCGCTCCCAGATGAGCGCCGCGGCGCTGCAGCTCATGTGCTCGCGCAGGCCGGTGACACCCAGATCCCCGAGGCGGGATCGGTAGGCCTCGAAGCGGCGCGTCTGCGCGTCGGCGAAGGCGTGATCGGTGGTGTCCTCGATATCGGCGTAGTGGCTCGAGAGGCCCTCCAGCTGCACGGCAGGAGCGGCCCGGAGCAAAGCCAGCGCGGGCTCGACCTCCGCCTCCACGAGGCCCTGGCGGTTGACGCCCGTCTCCACCTTGAGGTGCACGAGCAGCGTGCGGTCGCCACCCGCAGCCGCGGCGGCCCTGGCACCGGCCAGCGACCCGACCGTCACCTGGACGCCGAGCGCTGCGGCCTCCCTGCACTCGGCCGCAGTGGCCGGCCCCAGCAGCACGACGGGCGCGGCAATGCCCGCCGCCCGCAGGGCCCGCGCCTCATGCATCGCGTGCACGCCGAGCAGCCCGGCACCGCCCTCCAGGAACGCCGAAGCCGCCGGCACCAGACCATGCCCGTAGGCATCCGCCTTGACGACGGCGAGGATCTCGGAGGCGGCGGCAGTGTGTCGGCGGAAGGCGCGCAGGTTGTCCGCCAGCGCACCCCGGTCGGTCTCGATGGTCAGCCAGGGGCCGACCGGCTCGCTCACGACGTCACTCTTCCCCCGCTGCGGCATTGACGCGGGTCTTGCGCCGCTGGCAGGCGTCCTTGTCCTTGCAGGCACCGTACAGCTCCAGCCGATGGCGGAAGATCTGGAAGTCGTTCTCCTCGGCCAGGCTCTCCTGGAGGGCCTCCAGCCGCGGGTTGAAGAACTCGAAGATCTCGCCGCACTCGAGGCAGATCATGTGGTCGTGGTGCTCGACGTCGGAATGGCCCTCGTAGCGGGCCAGCCCGTCACCGAAGCGCCTCTCCTCCACCAGGCCGCTCTCGACCAGCAGGTGCAGCGTGCGGTAGACGGTGGCGTAGCCGATCCGCGGATTGACCGCCTTGACCTGGTTGAGGAGCTCCTCGACCGAGATATGGCCACGCATGCGGAAGAACGTCGAGATGATCGTGTTCCGCTGGCGGGTCGTCTTCAGGCCCTTCTTCTGGATGAAGTCGGCGAACGCCGCTTCCTTCTGGCGAACGAGAGCCTCGTCGAGCTCCCGGAACTTCTTCACAGGCATGCCGGACCTCTCGCAGTCTGGACGGAAAACCGCCGATATTGAAAACAGTTTTCGTAATCCAGACTAAGCCGCCCTCCCCGCGCTGTCAAGCCTGCCGCTCACGAAATCCGGACCCGGACGAGCCAGCGCCCGTCCTCCGGCACGAACCACAGGTCCTGTCCGTCGTGCGCCAGGTGCACGGCCCGGCCGCGGTAGCTGAACGACGACGCCGATACGGTGCCGGTCCACGCGCGGCGGGAGCCGGACAGCCGGTAAAGCCGGCCCGTCCCGGCGTCCGTCAGCCACAGGTGACGCCCGTCCCAGGCCAGCCCTGCCGGCGAGAAGGCGGGCGTCGCCGTCGAGCGCGTCATTTCCATCAGCGCGGGGTCGAACCGCTCCAGCCGGCCCGCGTCGCGGTCGACCACCCAGACGAAGCGGCCGTCGTGGCACGCGCCTGCCGGCCGGTGGCCAGGGGTGGGATACGATGCCGCCACCGTCAGGAGCCCGGGCTCCAGCCGGACCAGCCGCGCCCCGCCGGCAGCAGCGTCCCCGGCGCCCCACAGGGAGGCGCCGTCCCAGGCCAGGCCCTGCGACAGCACGCCCGTCACGTCCACGCTGCGCAATACCCGCCCGCGCCGGTCCTGCAGCACCAGTCGCGTGGCGGCGGCGGCGCCCGCCGCTGCAGCGCCGCCGGCCGCATCCTCACCACCGGCGGCGACCAGCACCGCCAGCGTGTCGGCGGAGATCCAGGCGACACCGGCCACGCGGCCGGGCGCCGCGATCGCCACCGAATCGAGCCGCGCCAGAGCGAGCACCGTCGCCGGGCCGCCCTCGTCCGACGCCAGCGCCGGGCTGCAGCCCAGCCACAGTCCCAGCAGCAGCATCCGTGTGCGCATCGACAACCCTCCGGTCACAGGTCCGCATCGCCCCGTCGCCCGCGCCACAGGGCATCGGCCCGCACCAGCAGGTCCTGAAGGGTGGCCAGTGAGAGCGGCTTGCGCAGCACGAAGTCAGCGTCACCGGCGACGGGAGCCGCGTCACCCGCGTCCCAGCCCGTCATCAGCGCCACGACCAGGTCCGGCGAGCGTTCGCGCAGCCTCGCCGCGACCGCCGGGCCCTCCAGCCCGGGCAGCCGCCGGTCCACCAGCGCCAGCGCGGCGTCCCCGGGCGCGCCGGCCGCCAGCGCGCCGGGGCCGTCGCGATGGCAGGTGACGGAGCAGCCCAGCTCGGCGAGCACGTCAGCGAGCATCTCGCGCACGGCCGGTTCGTCGTCGACCACGCACACGGCCAGGGCCGGCGGCGCCGCTGCCGAAGCAACGGGTCGCGAGGGAGGCGCCTCCCGGCCGACCGGCGCGTCGATCGTGAACACGGCGCCCGGACCGCCGTCGCGCGCGGCCCTCAGCGTGGCTCCGTGCGCCGCGAGCAGCTGGCGACACGCCGCCAGCCCGATGCCGCGCCCGCCGGCGCCGCTGGTGGTGTAGCCGGCGGCGAACACGGCCTCGGGATCGTCGACCGGCAGGCCCGGCCCGCTGTCGGCCACCGTCAGGAGGCAGCGGTCGCCATCGCGGCGCGCCCCGATGCGCACGCAGCCGCCGCCCGGCATCGCGGCCACGGCGTTGGCCAGCAGGTTGACCATGACCTCGCGCAGCACGCCGGCCGGCACGCCTATCAGCGGCGCGGAGGCCAGGCTCGGCTCCAGGGCCCAGGCACCGGGAGCCGGCGCATCCGCCCAGGTCCCGCCGGGCGGCGCGACGAGCAGGGCGGCCGAGGACACGACAGCGCCGGGGTCAGCGCCCGGCGCCCCGACCGCCGGCGCCTCCCGGCCGGGCCCCAGTCGGGCCAGCATCGCCGAGGCGTCGGCAGCCGCGAGCAGGATCGCCTCGAGGTGTTGCCGCGGAAGTCGGGAGTGCGGAGCCGGCTCCTGGCGCAGCAGCAGCTCGGCCCGGCCGCTGATCACGGCGAGCATCTGGTTGACGTCGTGCACGACGCCGGCTATCGCGAGTTCGCGGTCGTCGGCTCCGGCGGGCGCCGGGCGGTTGGGTTCCTCGGTCGCTGGCACGCGGCTCCTTCCGGACGGGGCTGCGCGCATGATACACCGCCGACCGGACCGCGCAACGCGCGACTGGAATCAGGCCGCGTCGCCGTCCGCCTGCAGGGCGGCAACGGGAGCCAGGTGCGCCGGCACGTCGGTCAGGCCGGCCGCGGTCAGCGGTGGAGCCTCGGTCCGCGGGCCGGACAGCAGCATCTGGCTCCACTCGACGGCGCGGTGCAGCCGACGCACGTTCCGCAGCGCGATCTCGAGCATGCGCAGCTGGGCCTCCACATCGGCAGGCTCGGCGTGCCAGGTGCGCAGGTCGCCCTCCATGACCTCCAGCGCGGTCTTGATCACCGTCAGGGGTGACCGCAGCTCGTGCCCCACCAGGTGCACGTCGCTGTCGATGGTCGGGTCGTTCGCGTCCTGCGACGCCGCGAGCCGGCTGTCGCGGGCCTGGAGCCAGGCAGCCTGGATCCCTGCGCGCAGCGCCGGCGACACCCCGGCGGCCACGGCGTCGAGCGGTATCTGGATGCGGGGGGCGGCCGGCACCGCCCCCCGCCCACCATCGGACGCAGCGACCGGATCACCGGCGACGGAGCCGATCCCGACCTCCAGCACCACGTCGCACGCATCCACGCCGGCGAAGCCCGGCGCCTCGCCCGGCGCCGCCACGGCCACCGTGTGGCCGCACCGGACGAGCTGATCGCGCAGGGACGCGCCGGAGGCGCTGTCGGCGACGATGATGATGTGGGCCATGTTTGTGCTCCGCTGCTGTCTGGTCCGGCCACTTGCCCGTCAGGGGCAATCGGCGTGCCCGGACAGGTCCCGCCCTGTGCCGGCACGGATTGCGCGCAGCGGCGCGGCACGCGGCGGCGCGCCGGGGCTTCGGCGGCAACAACTGGGAAGCGCGGGAAACCACGGCCGCGCCGGGGGGAACCGCAGGTCATCACGGGGAAGCCGCGCCCATCGCATCGGACCGGACGCCGGGCGCGGGCGAATTGCATGGGCCGGGCCGTCGCGATGGGGACCGACCCGGCGGCCGGTTCGGTCACGGGAGTGCCGGACCCGCCCCGGGCATGGCGCGCGCGGCCGCGGCCGGGCGTGGCAGGAGCCGCCAGGTCACGCCCGCCAGCCAGGCCGCCAGGCGGTCGTCGCTGCCCGATACTTCGCGCGCCAGCCGCACGCCGGCGCGGGCGCCGTCGCCCCAGGGCGCAGACCACTCGACCGCAAGCCACTGCGCGCGCCGGTCGCCGCGCCGTTCGGCGGACCAGTCCAGCCTCGCGTCCGCCCGACCGTGCGCCAGCTCGAGGCCCAGGCGCAGGCGGTGGCCGTCAGGGAAGGCGGTCTCGTCGAGCACCTCGTCGCCCGGGCCGCCGTGCCGGACCAGGCCGGCACCCGCCAGCAGGGCCCACCCGCCGGGCATTGCGAGGCGGCGCGTCACTTCCAGCCGCAGGGGCAGCCCGCCGCCCGACAACGGATAGAATCGGGAGTGCCCGAGGGGCACTCCGACACCCAGGGTGCCGGCGAGGGCGCCGATGATCGGCAAACTCACGGGGCCGGCTGCGCCCAACTCGAGCTGCCCGAAGCCTGCCAGCACGGACTCGCCGGGCCAGCCCGCCCCGGCCTCGACGCCGCGCGCGCCGGGCCAGCGCTCGAGGGCCGGCAGGTCGGCGGTGTCCAGGCGCAGCCAGGGCAGCCGCGCGAAGAAGAAGCCGCGCCCGCCGGCCGCAAACCGCAGCTCGGCCGCGACGCGGTCTGCGGACCAGCCGGTCCGCCCGTCGGACAGGTGCGACAGGTCCAGGGCGAAGGCTCGATTGGCCAGGGTGTCGGCAGGTGTCCAGGCGGGGAGCGGTTCCAGCCACGGCAGCTGGGCATGACCGGGACCGGCCGCCAGCACGGCGAGCGCGCCGACCACCGTGACCAGCGCGACGCGGCGTATCGTCCAGTCGATCCTGCCGGCGCGGCCCGGCCCGGCGAGCCGCGCTGCGCCGCGCGCGTTCATCGCGGTGCGTTCTCGATCAGGCGCACGACGCCGGCACCCTGGAACCAGCACTTGATGATCCGGCGGCCGCCGGGCAGCGCTTCCTTCGCGACAACGATGCCGCAATCGTTCCAGGCCAGGTGCAGGACGCACTGGCCGACCTCGTAGGTCTCCCACGGCCGGTACGGGACGGCGTTCCCAGGGTCGGCGGCCGCCAGCTGCGCCGCATACTCCATGACCGGCTCGGCGGTCGCGGCGGAGGCCGCCGCGCCGGGCGCCGAGAGCTCTTCCGCCGCCTCGTCGTCGTCATCGAGACGGTCATCGAGATCGTCCGCGTCGTCGGCATCGTCCCGGTCATCGTCATCCGCGGCATGGGCGTCGTCATCGCCCTCCGCATCCGCCACCGGGCGACGGGCTCTCCTGCCGCCACCCTTCGCGTCATCCGCGGCGGCGCGGCGGGGCGACTTCTTCTCTCGCGAGCCGCCGCCCTCTCCGGCGTCCCCGGTCGGCGCCGCTCCGTCAGGCTCGGCATCCGCAGCAACGTCCGGCGCGTCGGCACCCGCGGTCGAACCAGCCAGCGCGGAACTCAGCTTCGGCAGGAATCCCTGGCACTGCGGGCAGCGGAACCAGACCACGCCATCGTCGTCGCCATCGGCCGTCGGCACGACTTCCATGTCCAGCCACTGCTTGCAGACGGAACAGAATTGCCGGGAATCCATGCGCGGGCGGCCTATGAGGAGATCCGGCAGCAGTTGTCGGCTTCGTCCTTGCTCAGGTAGCGCATGCCGCAGACGAGGCACTTGTTCGGCCCGTCGATGCGACCCTCGCTTTCAGCCTTGGACAACAGTCTCTCGTACTTGACGAAGCTCTCGTCACGGACCAGGACGTCATCTTCCTTGATGCCGGCCATACAGCGCCTCCTTGGCTTCCGGTCCTGCGGCTTCCGCTCCTGCGGCTTCCGCTCCTGCGGCCTCCGGTCCTGCAGTGGCGTCGCTTCGCGCACTGGCGGCGCGGCAGCGGCAGCCCGGGACGGATACTAAGTCAAGACGGTGGCGTGGTCAACCGGCGGCTGCGGTCGGGGGACCGGGCGGGACGCGCCATGGCGCGACGGAACACCGTCGTGGCCCGCGGCAGGCTCGTGGCGCGGTCAGGATTCGGCGGCGCGAGCCGTGAGCCGCGCGGCATCCGCTTCCTCGCGCGCGGCCATCACGAGGTCGAGGCGGTAGAGATCACCCAGGTCCACCAACCCGAGCTCGCGCGCGCGCACGAGCGCCTCCCGCAGCACACCCGCCGTCGCGGCCGCGTCCGCCGCGGCGCGGTGAGGGTTCTCATGCGAGATGTTGAAGCGCCGCGCCAGGTCGGGCAGGCTGCGGCTGGCCAGGTCCGGCCACAGCTGCCGGGACATCTGCAGGGTACACAGGCCGGTCACCGCCGGGTGGGCGATGCCGCGCCGCGCGAACTCCCAGCGCAGGAACGGCAGGTCGAAGCGGATGTCGTGCGCCACGAACACGCGCCCGTCCAGCAGGCCCGCCAGCCGCTCGGCGATGTCGGAGAACGTCGGCGCGCCCTCGAGGTCGTCGTTGCGGATGCCGGTCAGCCTCGCCACCCAGGGCGGGATCGGGCGGTCGCTCCACACCAGCGTCGAGAAGGTCTCGACCGTCTTGCCGCCGCGCACGATGCACAGGCCGATCTCGATGATCTCGTCGACGCCGATCACGCTGCCGGTCGTCTCGAGGTCCACGACCGCGAACTCGGCGTCCGCCAGCGCCAGCGTCATCAACGGCGAGGCGAAGACCGTCCAGCTGTGGTCGTGCGTCTCGACGAAGCGGGGATCGCTGGCCAGCAGGGCGCGCACCACGACCTGGGTCTCCGGCATCTCGTGCCGGCGGGCCCCGAAAAGCCGGCGCGCGATGGCCGGCGTGGGCAAGGGCTTGGGCTGTCCGAGCAGGAAATCGTGTGCTTCCGCCCGGAAAGCGCTCAGGTCGTTGGTATTCATGGCTTAATCATACCATACCCGGGAAGTCCGGGTCAATCGCCCTGCCCCAGCGCTGCCCGCGCTCCCTGGCCGTGGGCGACCAGTTCCATGATCTCGACCCGGATCCGGCCCGGGGGCGGGCGCAGGCGCCCGGCGGCAGGCTCGACGGTCGACTCGCTCCGGATGCGCTCGGACGCGTAGGCCAGCCCCAGGAAGGGCAGGTCATCATTGGTGGCCGCGGTGAGCTCGCGCGTCGTCACCTGGCGGACCTGGCCGGCCGGCAGCCGGGCCACCTGCGTGTCGGCCGCGGCCATCACCACCTGTTCGCAGAAATACTGGGCACCGCCGACGACCCGCGTGGTCGGGGTGCCGCGCGTGACCGTGGCCGCCGTGAACTCCTCGTTGAACGAGTCGGCCAGCAGCGGGTCGTTCCGCAGGTCCGCCGGGGCCAGTTCCGTGGCCCTTCCGGCCGTCCATTGCCTGGCCTCCAGCACATGATCCAGCAGGTTGCCGGTCCGGCCGGCAAGGCGGCGCGAGAGCTTCAGGCGCAAACCCTCGCCCGGCACGGGCTCCAGCCGGCCCGGCGCCACCTCCCGCAGCGGCAGCACCTCGACCACCCAGGCGCGGGCGTCCGTGCCCGCTTCCGGGCCCAGGCAGGCGACGCGGGTGATGCTCTCCTCCTGGCGGCCCGACGCCATCACCTGGAACCGGTAGTCAGCCCAGGCGCCCTCGACCAGGCGAAGCGGGACCTGCGGCTGCTTCCAGAGCGTGAAGACGTCGAGGGCGCGGGCAGGCCGCACCCCCGACAGGACGATCGCCAGCGCCGCCAGGACGACGGCGCCCCTAGTGCTTGATCTTCTCCCAGTACGTCGCATAGTCGAAGTTCGGGCTGTTCTCCTGGTCGTGGCAGGCGACGCACGAGTTGCGCGCCTCGAGGCGCCACTTCCCGTCGCGGGCGTGGCTCGTGCCGTAGCCGTGGCAGGCCTCGCACTGCACGTTGACGAGCTTGTTGAACGGCGACTCCTCCGAGAAGCCGTTCTTGTACTGGTAGCCGGTCGTGTGGCAGACCAGGCAGTCGGGCTCGCTGGACTGCCCGTCCTTGCGCAGGCTC
>JAYRFB010000097.1:0-15047 GCA_041908585.1 Candidatus Krumholzibacteriia bacterium | reverse complement strand
TCTTTTTTTTGTGTGGTCCTGGGGGGGGGCGCGAGCGGCGCCGGTTTCGCGATCGGTGCGGGCGGCGGGCGCTGCGGCCCCCGCCGCCCCCGCAGCCATCACCGCCAGGCAAGGAGACCAACGTGGCCATTCGCCGTATTCCCGGGCGAGCGTTCGCCCTCGCGTCCGCCTGCCTGCTCTGCCTGGTGCCGGCGACGTCCGGCGCGGCGCCGCGCAAGGCGCCGCCGCCCGCCGCGCCGCTGCTGCCGGCGCTGCCGGCCGGCACCGAGATCCTGCGCCTGGAGAACGGCCTGCAGGTGGTGCTGCTGCGCAACCCGGGCCAGCCGATGGCAGGCGTCTACACGCAGGTGCTGGTCGGCTCGGCGCGCGAGGACGCGCGGACCAGCGGCATGAGCCACATGCTTGAGCACCTGCTGTTCAACGGCAGCGAGAAGTACACCCAGGAGGAGCTCTATCGCGAAGCCGATGCGATCGGCGCCTACAACAACGCGAACACGACCGATTTCTACACCAACTTCATGATGGTCGTTCCCGCGGAGCACCTCGAGAAGGGCCTCGAGCTGCAGGCGCAGATGCTGTTCCACTCTCTGGTGCCGGCCGAGAAGTTCGCCAAGGAGCAGGGGATCGTCCTGGGCGAGATCGCGCAGGGCCGCGACACGCCGGGCGGCTTCGCGGAGGACACGATCCGCGAGGTGGTCTTCGGCGGCTCCGACCTTGAGCTGCCCACGGTGGGGACCCCGGCGACCATCGCCCACATGACGCGCGACGACGTCTACGCCTTCTACCGCCGCTGGTACGTGCCGAACAACATGATCCTGACACTGGCCGGCAATTTCGACCGCGATCGCGCGCTGGCGTGGCTGGAGGAGCAATACGGGAGCGTCGCGCCGGGGACCATTGATCGCCCGGCGCCGCGGCTGCCCCGGCCGATCGAGACGACCCGCGGCGTGACGCGTCGTGGCGGCGACACCCGCGCGCTGGCGCTGGTCTTCGCGGCGCCGACCTGGGGTCACGAGGACCACGCGGCGTTCTCCGTCGCCGGCGAGCTGCTGACGCTGGAAGGCGGCGGGCTCCTGACGCGCGCGCTGCAGGGCCTGGAGGCCGCGCAGCGCCCGTCCGTCTCGACCTGGTGGGAGTCCGCGCCCGGCTTCGGGCGCCTGGTCGTCCGCTTCGACCTGCCGCCGTCGGCGGACCCCGAGGCGATGCTGCCTTTGCTGCAGCGCGCCGTGGCCGACGCGCTGGACGGCGGGATCGACGAGGCCGCCATCCGCGGCATCGCCCGCCTGAGTACCACGCAGACGCTGCTGAACCGCGAACAGCTGCGCATGACCGGCATCTACATCGCGAGCGACCTGGTGCAGGGCGGGCCGGACGGCTTCGTCGGCTACCTGGACCGGCTGGAGGCCGTCACGGCGGACGACGTGGCGCGCGTGCTCGGCCGCTGGCTCGCCGACGCCCCGTGCCTGGCCGTGCTGGTCGAGCCGGCGGCCGAGGCGGGTCCGGCCGACGGCCACGGCACGGCTGCCACGGGCGGCCACGGGATGCCGGGCGGCATGCCGGGCGGTATGCCGGGCGCGATGCCCGGCGCGGTGCCGGGTGCCATGCCCGGCGCGATGCCGCCCGCCGCGTCCGGCATGTCCGGTGCGGGCAAGCCTGCGGGCATGCCCGGCATGGCGTCGTCCACGGCGCCGGCGGCAACGGCCATGCCCGCCGCCGCCGCTCCGGCCATGCCGCCGGCTCCGGCCCCCGAGCGCACGGTGCTGTCGAGCGGCGCCGTCGTCGTCAGCCTGACGAACCCGGACAGCCCGCTGACGGCCATCCATCTGGCCGTGCGCGCCCGGGCCCGCCTGGATCGCGAGCTGGCCGCGGCCGGCGCCGTGGACCTGGTCCATCGCCTGCTGGACGAGGGTTTCCCCGGCTGCGACGGCCCCTGCCTGTCGGCGCGCCTGCGCGAGCTGGGTGCGCTCGTGAAGACGGTCGACGACCCCGGCATCCCCATGGACGACTACTACACGACGGGTCGCTTCAGCTTCATCCGCGTCGAATGCGCGGCCGAGCACGGCCCGGCGGTGCTGGAGCTGCTGGCCGAGGTGCTGCGGCGCCCCGCCTTCGACGAGGCCGACTTCCTGCGTGTGCGTGCGCAGCGCGTGGCCGATTCGGGGCGGCAGCAGGGCAGCGCCCGCGCGGTGGCCAACGGGCTGCTGGCGCAGGCCCTCCACGGCGAGCACCCGCTGGCGCTGCCGCCCGAGGGCGACGCGACATCCCTCGGCGGGCTGACCTACAGGCAGGTCCGCGCGGTGCTGGCCGGGGCCTTCGCGCCGCGCAACCTCATCATCGCCTGCGTCGGGCCGCAGCCGCATGCGCAGTGGCGCGACGACGTGGCGCGCCTGCTGCCCGGCGACGGCGTGCCCACGACGCCGCTGCCGCCGCTGCCGGTGACGACTGCGCCCGCGGCGGTAACCGCGACGGTCGGCGGACAGCTGTCGGCGATCCGGTTGGGCTCCGTGGTGGACGTCGCCGCCGGCGACGAGGCCGCCCTGGGCCTGCTCGTGGCCGTGCTCAGCGACCGCCTGGCGATGGACCTGCGCGAGACGCGCGGGCTCAGCTACTCGGCTGGCGCCTCGGCCGAGCTCGAGGCCGGCCAGGCCGTGCTCACCGCCTGGCTGAACCCCCCGGTCGCGCGGCGCGACGAGGGCCTGGCGGCCCTGCGCGAGTTCATCGCCGGCTTCGACCCGGCGACCATCACCGGGGACGAGGTCGCCCGTCTCCACGCGGCACGGCGCGGCCGGCTGATGATGCGCCGGCTGTCCTCTCTGGGGCAGGCCTACTACCTGGCGATGGCCGAGCTGAACGGCCGCCTGGCCGCGGCAGCGGCTGCCGGCGGCGCGGCGTCGCCGGGCGACGAGGTGCCGTCGGTGGCGCAGCTGCAGGCCGTGGCCGCGAAGTACCTGGCCGGCCGTCCCTGGGTCGAGGTCGTGGTGGACTGACAGAGTGAGGGGCGGCGCGCCCGCCCCCGGAGGTGATGATGCCGGTGATGAAGATCGGGCCGCTGGCGGGCCGCTCGCGCAAGTGGACGCCCGCCGTGGTGCCGGCCGTGTTCCTCCTGCTCGCCGGGGTGCCGGCCGCGGGCGCGGCGATGGATGCGGCGCCGGCCGCGACGAAGGGTGGGACCGGGGATGCGCCGCCGCCGGTGCTGGCGCACGTGGTGGAGGCGACCTTCGACCTCGACGCGCACGCCGTCACGCTGCGCGACCGCCTGGCGGTGCCGCCCGGGCTGGAGTTCCTGCGCCTGGGCGCGGGCCTGGACTGCCGCGTGGTCGCGGCGCCGGGCGCCGCCGCCGGCGCGACCCTGCTGACGCGCGTCGAGGCGGGGCCGGAGGAAGGCGGCCCCTGGCAGCGCCTGGACCTGGCTGCTGCCGGCCTGGTGCAGGGCGGCGAGCTGGTGCTGGAAGCCCGCGCGACCTTCAACGCGCCCGTCGACCAGGTCGCGTTCTCCCGCGAGAACATCGGCGGCGAGATCGTCGCGACCATCTCGGGCGAGGGCATCTACCTCTCCTCGATGTCGGGCTGGCTGGCCACCGCCGACGGCGCCTTCGGCACCTACGACCTGACGCTCGACACGCCCGCCGGCTACGAGACGTTGACGCAGGGACGGCTCGTGGAGCGGAGCGAGTCGGGCGGGCGCCTGCGCACGCGGTGGCGCGCGGACGACCCCAGCGACAGCCTTGACCTGGTGGCCAACCGCTTCGTCGTCTCCTGCGACACGATCCGCGAGGGCCTGGAGTCCTGCGTGTACCTGCTGACGGACGATGCGGCCCTCCGCGACACGTACCTCGAACGCACGCGGGCCTACATCGCCATGTACGAGGAGATGATCGGCCCCTACCCGTACGCCAAGTTCGCCACGGTCGAGAACTGGTTCCCGACGGGCTACGGCATGCCGTCGTGGACGCTCCTGGGCAGCCAGGTGCTGCGCCTGCCGTTCATTCCCTACACCAGCTTCGGGCACGAGATCGCCCACAACTGGTGGGGCAACTCGGTCTTCGTCGACGCGACCGAGGGCAACTGGTGCGAGGGCCTGACGACCTGGTGCGCCGACTACCACTACAAGGAGCTGGAAGGCCCGGTCGCCGCGCGCGAGTACCGCCGCAACCTGCTGAAGGACTACGCCGCCTATGTGGCCGATCCCGCCAAGGACTTCCCGCTGACGGAGTTTCGCAGCCGCCACAGCGGCGCCACGCGGGCTGTCGGCTACGGCAAGAGCATGATGGTCTTCCACATGGCCGACCGCCTGGTGGGCCGGGAGCGTTTCCTGGCGGCGCTGCGCGAGGTCGCCGCCACGCACCGGTTCCGCGCGGCGGCGTGGAGCGACTTCCTGGGCGAGCTGGACCTGGAGCCGGCGTTCGCCGAGCAGTGGCTCGAGCGCACCGGGGCGCCATCACTGGCCCTGGCCGACGTCTCCTTCGGCGCCGACGCCGTCAGCTTCCGCCTGCGCCAGCCCGAGCCGGCGTACGCGCTGGCGGTCCCCGTCGTCGTGACCGGGGCCGACGGCAGCGCGACCGAGCACGTGGTGCACCTGGATGCCGCCGAGGGCGCCTTCGCCCTGCCGGCCGCCGGCGCCAGGAAGCTGGCCGTGGACCCGGACTGCCACCTGTTCCGCCGCCTGGATCCCGCCGAGATCGAGCCGACGATCAGCCAGGTCTTCGGCAGCGACCGGCACGTGTTCGTCGTCGACGGGGCGACCGGACCGCTGGCGACCGCCGCCCACGCCTTCGCGCGCGCGTTCGCCGAGTCCGACAGCGTGGAGGTCGTCGACGGCGAGCTGCCGGCCGACGAGCGGACGGCCATCGTGCTGAATCCCGGGCCGGCGCTGCTGGCGCGGCTGAAGGCGCCGGGCCTGACGGTCTCCGGCCGGACGTTCTTCCTGGACGGGCGTCGCTACAGCCTGGATGCCGCCGACCTGGTCTATGCGGCGAACGACCCGCGGCGGCCCGGCGCCACGGTGCTCGTGGTCCTGAGCGGCTCGCCTGCCCGCCTGCCCGGGCTGGCGGACCGCGTGTCGCACTACGGCCGCTACAGCTGGCTGGTCCTGCCGGCGGGCCAGGGGCGCGCCGAGCGGGGGAACTGGGCGGCCGGCGACTCGCCGCTGGCCGCGTCGCGCTGACCGCCACCGCCGCGGGATTGGACCTGCCGGGGCGGCGGTGCCTGTGTTAACATGTACGCTCGCGTGCCGGTCCCCGGGACCGGCCTGTCCGCTGACGACCGGGCTGGTGGGAGCATGGGATTGCCGCTGACCAGATCGCAGGTTGACGGAGGTGGCCCGATGCGTGCGCGCGGGCCGCACCGCGCGCCGCTCGGCGACCGCTTTCTGACCAGCGATCGCCGGCCCCGGCTGCCCGGCGGCCGGCGACCCCTGGCCGCCGGCCTCGTCGCGGTGCTGGCCCTGGCGATCCTGGCGGCCATGGCCGGGTGCGACGACGACCCGGCGGGACCCCGCACCGGCCGCCAGTGGATCACCTCCCTCGAGCCGCAGTACACCAACCGCTCGGTCTGGGGCCTGTCGGCCACGCACTTCTTCGTGACCAGCGAACGCGGCACGCTCAGCCGCTACCGAGACGGCACCTGGACGACCTGGCACTTCGAGTACTTCCGCAACCTGCGAGCCGTCTGGGGCGCGGCCGCCGACCGCGTCCTGGCGGTGGGCGAGGGCGGCATCTGCCTGCGCTTCGACGGCCAGGAGTGGGTCCCGATGTACGCGGGCACCACGAGCGACCTCCACGGGCTGTGGGGCACCGCCTGGGACAACGTCTACGCCTCGGGTGAGGACGGATTCCTGGCCCGATTCGACGGCGAGGAATGGACCACGCTGTCCAGCGGAACCGACGCCACGCTGTACTCGGTGTGGGGCGCGGCCCCCGACGACATCTTCGCCGTCGGCCGTGACGGCGTCATCGTCCACTTCGACGGGGCTGCCTGGACGCCGATGGAGGGCGCCACCACGCAGACGCTGGACGCGGTGTGGGGCCGCAGCGGCGACGATGTCTGGGCCGTCGGCGCGCTCGGCACCGTCGTCCATTACGACGGCGAGTCGTGGCAGGTCGAGCCGACCGCCACCACGGACCGCCTGTGGAGCGTGCGCGGGCTGCCCGGGCTGCCGACGATCGCAGTCGGGGCCAACGGCACCTTCCTGGAACGCATCGGCGGCGTCTGGCAGTCGCGCACCGTGGCGAGCGGCCGCTACCTGTACGGGCTGTGGGACGACGGGGACAGCTCGCTGCTGCTGGTCGGCTACAACGGCCTCGTGATGCGACTGACCTCGCCCGCCTGGGAGACCCTCAACGAGGGGCGGACGCACTGGCTGACGGATGTCTGGACGGCCGACTGCGGCACCGCCGTGGCCGTCGGCAAGGGCGGCGCGGTGCTGATCGGGCGCGACGGCAACTGGCTCGACATCTCGCCGCAGGTGACGGACGTCGACTGGGCCGGCGTCTGGGGCACGGGCCCGGGCGACTTCTTCATCGTCGGCAACCGCGGCCTCATCATGCGCTACCAGGAGGGCCGCCCCTGGACCGTCTGGGAGCTGGTCTCCGGCGCCAACCTGGAGGCGGTCTGGGGCGTCGACAACCACGACATCTACGCCGTCGGCGAGCGCGGCCTCATCATGCACTTCGACGGGTACGTCTGGGAGCAGATGGACAGCGTCACGACGGCGCCGCTCCTGGACGTGCACGGTCGCGGGCCCCGCGACGTGTTCGCCGTGGGCCTGACCGGCACGATCGTGCACTTCGACGGCCTGGTCTGGGACGCCATGGACAGCGGCACGAACCGTCCCCTGCAGGCCGTGTGGTGCCGCCCGGGCGGCGAGGTCGTCGTCGTCGGCGATGCCGGCCTGGCCCTGCACGGCATGCCGGACAACGGCCGGCTGGTCTGGGAATCCCGCGGCAGCGGCGTCTCGTTCCCCCTGTTCGGGCTGGCCGGCGACAGCGACGGCCGCGTCCTGGGCACCGGCAGCAACGGCCTGGTCCTCGAGTACACTGGTGACAAGTGGACCATCCTTCCGACAGACCGCCACGACCAGCTCGATGCGATCGCCTGCGACCCCTGCGGCAATCTCGTCTGCGTCGGCTACTGGGGCCTGATCATCGAGTACACCGAATGACCGGCGCCCCGCCCGCCGCGCGCGGGCCGGGGCCGCGACCGACCCGCCGAACATCCGACCCAAGGAGCTGACATGTCGATGATCGAGTCCCTGCAACCGGCCGCCGTCTGGCGGATCTTCGAGAAGCTGAGCGCCGTGCCGCGCGGTTCCGGCAACGAGGCCGCGGTGATGGGCATGCTGAAGGGCTGGGCGGACCGCCGGGGACTGCCGTGGAAGCAGGACGAGGTCGGCAACCTGCTCGTCTGCATCCCGGCCTCGCCGGGGCGCGAGGACGCGCCGACGGTCCTGATCCAGGGCCACGTCGACATGGTGTGCGAGAAGAATGCCGCCACCGCCCATGATTTCCTGCGCGACCCCATCCGCCTCCAGCTCGACGGCGACTGGGTCAAGGCCACCGGCACCACGCTGGGCGCCGACAACGGCATCGGCGTGGCGATGGGCCTGGCGCTGGCCGACGACCGCACGGTCGAGCACGGCCCGATCGAGGTGCTGCTGACCGTCGACGAGGAGCGGGGCCTGACCGGCGCCGCCGGCGTCAAGCCGGGCTTCTTCAGCGCGAAGAGGATGATCAACCTGGACTCGGAGGAGGACACGGCGATCTTCATCGGCTGCGCGGGCGGTCGCGACACCCGCTACGAGCTGAAGAACCGCGCCGCGAAGGCGCCGAAGGACTCGGTCGGCCGCAAGGTCACCGTGCTGGGCCTGAAGGGCGGCCACTCGGGCCTCAACATCCACGAGCACCGCGGCAATGCGATCAAGATCCTGGTTCGGGCCCTGCAGGCGGCGGCCGCGCAGATGGACGTGCGCCTGGTCGCCATCGACGGCGGCAGCATGCGCAACGCCATCCCGCGCGAATGCGAGGCCAGGGTCACGGTGCCGAAGGATCAGGCGCGGAAGTTCAAGCAGGTGGTCGACGCCTGCTTCGCGCGCATCGCCGCCGAGGAGCTGGCCGGCATCGACGACGGCTTCGCCTGGAAGGTGGCCACGGTGCAGGCGCCCCGCTGCTTCGCCCGCGAGAGCAGCGCCGCCACGCTCAACCTGCTGTCGGCGATCCCCAACGGCGTCTGCGCAATGAGCCTCGATATCGCCGGGCTGGTCGAGACGAGCACGAACCTGGGCGTGGTCAAGACCGACGGGCTGCGCGTCGAGATCGTCTGCTGCAGCCGCTCATCGGTGATGTCGTCGCTGCAGGCGCTGGTCGAGCAGCACCGCGCCCTGGGCCTGCTGGCGGGCGCCGGCGTGGAGCAGCCGGAGGGCTATCCCGGCTGGAAGCCTAACCTGGCCTCGCCGCTGCTGGCCGTGACCAAGCGGCGCTACCAGGAAGCCTTCGGCGTGGAGCCGGAGCTGCTGGCGATCCACGCCGGGCTCGAGTGCGGCCTGCTGACCGAGAAGTACCCGGACCTGGACATCGTGTCGTTCGGGCCGAACATCCGCGGCGCGCACTCGCCCGACGAGATGGTCCAGGTCAGCTCCGTGCAGAAGATCTGGAAGCTGTTCACGGCCACCGTGGCCCAGGTGGCCGCCGGTTGAACGCGGCGAGCGGCTCGCGGGCGGCGTCCCGGGATCGGGGACGCCGCCCGTCCTCTTTTTCGCGGTTCTCCACCGGTTATCCCCAGCCCGAAACGGTCCTGGCGCCAGCGGGCCGGCCGCGCTAACTGCTTGCGGGCGTCAAAACTATCCGATTGTAAGCGAAATATTAATATCGTTCGATCGTGTGCAGCGGCCGGATTATCCCCCGACTGTACCCCGCCACTGGGACGTCGGCACAACCCGTTGCCACCGGGAGACATCAGGTCGCCGCTGGTTGATCCCCGGGTTGCCTCGACTGCTGGCGTGCGCGATCATAGCCGCAACGATTTTCCCACCCGAACGGGCGGGGGCCCACCGGCGCCGGGCGCCGCGCGCACCCGCTCCTGGAGGCACGGACATGGCGAGGATCGGCGAGGCCGGCAAGCGCGACGCGGGCACGCGATCGGACTGCTGGATCGGCGTCGAGCTGCAGGACTCCGGCGGGATCCGCCTGGAGCTGCAGAGCAAGGTGGGCCCGCTTTACGGCGACGCGATCGGGGCTCAGGTCGCCGAGGGCTGCCGCGCGCTGGGAGTGGCCCACGCGAAGGTGACGGTCGTCGATGCCGGCGCGCTGCCTTACGTGCTCGCGGCGCGGCTCGAGGCGGCCGTGCGCCGCGCCGGCGCGACACCGAAGGGGCCGTGGCTGCCGCCGGCGCGCGCCGGCCTGGACCTTCCCTCCGAGCGCGGTCGCCTGCGGCGCAGCCGCCTCTACCTGCCGGGCAACGAGCCCAAGTTCTTCCCCAACGCCGGCCTGCACGGGCCGGACGGGCTGATCCTCGACCTGGAGGACTCGGTGGCCGCCGCCGAGAAGGACGCCGCGCGCGTGCTCGTGCGCAACGCGCTGCGCACGCTCGATTTCCACGGCGCCGAGCGCATGGTCCGCATCAACCAGGGCGAGCAGGGGCTGGTCGACCTCGAGTGGGTGGTCGGTCACGGCGTGCAGCTGGTGCTGGTGCCCAAGGTCGAGGACCCGGCGCAGGTGAGGGCAGTCGCCGCCCGCATCGACGAACTGCGCGCCGGCGGTCCCGCGGTGCTGCTGATGCCGATCATCGAGTCCGCGCTCGGCGCCTGGCGCGCGTTCGAGATCGCCGGCGCCGACCCCTCGGTGGTGGCCCTGGCCATCGGCCTGGAGGACTACACGGCCGACATCGGCGCCCAGCGCACGCAGGCCGGCACCGAGTCCTTCTGGGCCCGCGCGCAGGTGCTGAACGGCGCGCGCGCGGCGGGCGTGCAGCCCATCGACACGGTCTTCAGCGACGTCGGCGACATGGACGGCCTGCGCGCTTCCGTGCTCGAGGCCAAGTCGCTCGGCTTCATCGGCAAGGGCTGCATCCATCCGCGACAGGTCGCGGTCGTGCACGAGGCCTTCGCGCCGGCGCCCGACGAAGTGGACAAGGCCGTCAGGATCGTGCGGGCCTTCGAGGACGCGCAGGCCCGCGGCCTGGGCGTCGTCAGCCTGGGCACCAAGATGATCGACGCGCCGGTGGTCAAGCGGGCCCTGGCCACGGTCGAGCTGGCCGTGCGCATGGGGCGCCTCGACGCGGAGTGGCGCGATACGCTGCCGGCGCCTGCCCCGCCGCCGGCCAAGAAGGAAACGGGAGGTGGCGAATGAGCCGCCTGGTGCAGAACGCCGCCGGCCGCCTGGTGCCGACGGAGATCAACGGCGCCCAGGCCGTGCCGTTCGCCGGCGTGGGCCGCCACCTGCCCTCGGGCCGTCGTGCCGCGCCGCCGCTGCGCAGCTGCAGCGACTACCCGGCCGACGGAGACAAGACCGTCGAGTCGCTCAAGCAGGCCCTGGTCAACGCCGGCCTGCGCGACGGCATGACCATCTCCACGCACCACCACCTGCGCAACGGCGACCGCGTAGCGAACCTGGTCTTCGCCGCGGCAGCGGAGCTGGGCGTGAGGGACCTCAGGTGGTTCCCCAGCGCCAGCTTCCCCTGCCACGACGGCATGATCGCGCACATGGAAAGCGGCGTGATCCACCACATCGAGGGCTCGCTGAACGGCCCCCTGGGGGACTATTGCACCGAGGGCCGCATGCGCGGCACCGCCGTGCTGCGCAGCCATGGCGGACGCTGGCAGGCGATCCAGGACGGCGAGGTGCGCATCGACATCGCCGTCATCGCGGCCCCGACGGCCGACCCCTTCGGCAACGCCACCGGCGACCGCGGCCCGGCCGCCTGCGGCCTGCTGGGGTTCGCGCTGGCGGACAGCCAGTTCGCCGAGCACGTCATCATCGTGACGGACAACCTGGTGCCGTTCCCCTGCATTCCCTGGCAGATCCAGGGCAACCATGTGGACCAGGTGGTGGTCATCGACTCGATCGGCGACCCGGCCAAGATCGTCTCGGGCTCGACACAGATCACGAAGTCGCCGGACCGGCTGCTGATCGCCGAATTGACGGCGCGTTTCTGCGACGAGGCCGGCATCATCCGCGACGGCTTCAGCTTCCAGGCCGGTGCCGGCGGCACGGCGCTCTCGTTCGGCATCTTCCTGCGCGACATCATGCGCGAGCGGAAGGTGAAGGCGCGGTTCGTCCGCGGCGGCTCCAACCAGTATCTCGTGAGCATGCTGGAGGAGGGCCTCACCGACTACATCCTGGACGGGCAGACCTTCGACCTCGAGGGCGTGCGCTCGATGCGCGAGAACCCCGGGCACGTCAACACCTCGCCGTTCACCAGCTACAACTGGCACGGCAAGGGCAACTTCGCCTCGATGCTCGACTGCGTGGTGCTGGGCGCCACGGAGGTCGACCTCGGGTTCAACGGCAACGTGGTCACGCACAGCGACGGGCGGCTGCTGCACGGCATCGGCGGCTGGCAGAACTGCCTGGCCAGCAAGTGCACGATCCTGCCCATCCCCAGCTTCCGCGACCGCATCCCCGTGATCGTGGACCGGGTCACGACGCTGTGCGGGCCGGGCGAGCTGATCGACGTCATCGTCACCGAGCGGGGGATCGCCATCAACCCCCTGCGGCGGGACCTGGTCGAGGGGCTGCGCGGCAGCTCGCTGCCGATCCGCCCGCTGGCCGAGATCAAGGCCGAGGTCGAGGACCTCTGCGGCGGGCCGCCGGCGAAGCCGCGCCTGACCGACAGGGTCGTGGCGGCCATCAAGTGGGTCGACGGCACCGTCATCGACGCGGTGTACCAGCTGGAAAAGTAGCCGGGAGGGGCAGGCATGAGCCACACGAGCGGACGCGGAGCCGGCGCCATCGCGCTGGGGATCTTCCTGGGCCTGGCCGCGCTGGGCCTATTGCTGGGCCGCGGCGCCCTGCAGGTGCGGGCGCTGGACCGCACGGTGACGGTCAAGGGGCTGGCCGAGCGCGACGTGCCGGCGGACATCGCGCTGTGGCCGCTGCAGTTCTCGGCGGCGTCCAACGACGCGGCGGCGCTCTACACCACGGTCGAGGCGAACGCCGCCAAGGTCGCGGCCTTCCTGAAGGCGGCGGGCTTCACCGACGAGGAGATCACCATCGCGCCGCCCATCGTGACCGACAAGCTGGCCCAGCAGTGGGGCGGCGACCAGGCGCCCCTGCGCTACTCGGCGCAGCGCTCGGTCACGGTCTACACGCCGCGGATCGACCTGGTGCGCGCCACGCAGAAGCGCCTGGGCGAGCTCGGCCGTGACGGCATCGTCCTGGGCGGCGATCCCTACCAGGTGCAGACGCAGTACCTGTTCACGAAGCTGAACGACCTCAAGCCGGCGATGATCGAGGAAGCCACGCGCAACGCGCGCGAGGTGGCCGAGAAGTTCGCGCAGGACAGCCGCAGCCGGCTGGGCCGCATCAAGTCGGCCCAGCAGGGCCAGTTCACGGTCGAGGACCGCGACCAGAACAACCCGCACGTCAAGAAGGTGCGGGTCGTCTCGACCGTGGTCTACTACCTGGTCGACTGAGCGGTGCTGCACCTGCTGTTCAACACGCCCGCGCACGCCAGCGTTGCGAATGTCGATCCGGAAGCCCTGCTGGTGCTGCAGGCGACAGGCGTGCCGGTGATCGACATCCGCCGCGAAGAGGAGTGGGAGCTGACCGGGATCATCCCTGGCAGCCACCTGCTGACCTTCTTCGACGAGTATCGTCGCTACGACCTGCCGGCCTGGCTGGCGGGCTTCGACCGCGTGGCCGACCGCGCCGGGCCCTTCGTGCTGGTGTGTCGCAACGGGATCCGCACGCGACGCCTGGGCCGTTACCTGGAAGGTGCCCTCGGCTGGCCCGGCGCGCACCACCTGGCCGGCGGCCTGACGCAGTGGCTGGGTGAGGGAAGGACCCTGGAACTGCCGCCGGAGCCCGATCCCGCGGCCCACGGGCCCGCGACTGACGGGCCCGCGACTGACGGGCCCGCGACTGACGAGCCCGCGAACTGAACCGGGATTCGCCGGAAGGAAGGAACCGGCCGCCGCCGCGACGGCGCGCCCGCCCGAAAGGACCTCGATCGCCCATGGCCTTCTACGCCGACTTTGCCGGCCACTACGACGCCGTGTTCCCGCTGCGCGGCGACGTCCTGAAGTTCCTCGCGCGGGAGCTGCCTGCCGAGGGGCGCGTGCTGGACGTGGGCTGCGGCACGGGCGCCTGCTGTGGCCACCTCGCCGGTCCCGGCCGGCCGTGCCTGGGCATCGACCTGGATCCGGGCATGATCGCGCAGGCGGAGGCCCGCCATCCCGCCGCCGAGTTCCGCATCCTGGGCATGCAGGAGGTCGGCCTGCTGCCGGCGGGCTCGTTCGCCGCCGTCACCTGCCTGGGCAACGTGCTGCCGCACCTGCCGCTGCCCCTGCTGCCGGGCTTCCTCTCGGCGGTCCATCGCCTGCTCGAGCCGGGAGGGACCTGGGTCTTCCAGACGGTGAACTTCGATCCCGTCCTGAAGCGCCGCTCGCACGTCTTCCCGGTCATCCGCGTCCCCGAGAGCGGGCTGGCGTTCCACCGGGCCTATGAGAACATCGGGCCCGGACGGCTGGACTTCGTGACGGCGCTGACGGACCCCGATCGCGTCATCTTCCGCGGCCGCGAGGCGCTCTACCCGCTGACGAGCATCGGCTACCGGGCGATGCACGGTGCGGAGCGCTGGGAGCCGGTCAGGCACGACGCGGACTTCAACGGGCGCGAGTTCGACCCCGAGGCGGACTCCGGCAGCGTCTGGGTGTGGCGGCGCCGCTGATCATGCGGCCGGTTTTCCACGGGAATCGGGAGGTTGCCGGCGACCTTGGGTTGAATTCCCGCCGCTACCGCGGTATCCTGACGTCGCCGCCAGGCGCCGTGACCGGCGAAGGGGGCCGCTCGGAGGGAGCCGACGGTCCGCGCCGGAACCGCTCAACACCCCGAGGGACGATCCATGCCGAAGACGGAGCTTTCGCCGACCCCCCTGCGAATGGCCCTCCTGAGCCTTGTTCTGGTCCTTGCCGCAGCCGCGATGGCGCAGGCCGCCGACCCCGCCCCGGCGCGCGTGTCCGGCGATTTCGCCTCCGCCATCGTCATCGACGTGAATTCCGGGATGATCCTCGAGGCTCACCGCGAGCACGAGCGGCGCCCGCCCGCCTCGATGCTCAAGATGATGACCGAGCTGGTCGTGCTCGAGCGCGTCCAGGCCGGCGCCCTGACCCTCGACGACGTCGTGACCGTCAGCGGCAACGCGGCGCGGGTGGGCGGCTCGCAGGTCTACCTGAAGGACGGCGAGCGGTTCACCGTGCGCGAGCTGCTGATGGCCCTGGCCATCCACTCGGCCAACGATGCGGCCACCGCCCTGGCCGAGCATGTGGCCGGCAGCACCGCCGCCTTCGTCGAGCTCATGAACGCCAAGGCCCGCGACCTGCACATGAACAACACCGAGTTCCACTCGGTGCACGGGCTGCCGCCGGCGCGCGGCCAGCGCTCGGACATCTCGACGGCCTACGACATGACGCTGCTCGCGCGCGAGCTGCTCAAGCATCCCGAGTCCCTGGAGTGGGGCTCGATGCCGGAGGCCCCGTTCCGCGACGGCACCTTCACGCTGCACAACCCGAACCGCCTGCTCGGCCGCTTCAAGGGGCTGGACGGGCTGAAGACCGGCTACACCAAGCCGGCCGGCTTCTGCGTCACGGCCACCGCCGAGCAGAACGGCCTGCGCCTGCTGTCGGTCGTCATGGGCTGCTCGACGAACAACGCGCGCGCCTCCGAGACGACACGGCTGCTCACGATGGCCTTCAACATGTTCGAGCCCATCAAGGTCATCGACGGCCCGGGCGACGCGCTGCCGCAGCTGCTGGCCGTGCGCAACGGCAAGGTCAAGGCCGTGCCGGTGACCTACGGCGAGGCGCTTACCGTCAGCGTCCCGCGCGGCCGGCGCGG
>JAYRFB010000096.1:0-9103 GCA_041908585.1 Candidatus Krumholzibacteriia bacterium | reverse complement strand
GTACGTCGACCACCTCTGGTGCGACGAGCCGGGCAACGTCTGGGTGCGCACGCCCATGCCCGACCCGCCCGTGCCCGCGGGCGTGTTCGTCGCCTACGACGTGTACTCCCCGGCGGGCGCCTGCCTGCGTCGCGTGGAGCTGCGGGGCCCGGATGACCCGCGGCGCGATGCCTGGTTCCTGCTGCCGGGCCGTCGTGTGGTCGTGGTGCGCCATGCCAATGACCGGGACTCGACGGAGGGCCCGGAGGTCGTCTCTTGTGCGTATTGACCGGCGAACGTTCTGCCCGTTGCCCGACCTGCGCGCCTGCATCGAGGAGCTCCGATGACCTGCTACTTCCTGGCCCGTATCACAATCCACGACCCCGCCACCTACGCCCGCTACCTGGCGGGCACCGACGAGCCGCTGGCCCGGTTCGGCGCGCGCGTGCTGGCCGTGGATGAAGCCCCGCAGGTGCTGGAAGGCGCCTGGCCCTGCTCGCGGACGGTGCTGATCGAGTTTGCCGACGAGGCCGCCGCGCGGGCGTGGTACGATTCGCCGGACTATCAGGCGGTCGCCGGGTACCGGCATCGTTCGGCGACGACGGATGCGGTCTTCCTCAAGGGGCGGGCTCCGGAGTTCGCGGGACCGCCGCCCTCGAGGGAGAGGACATGAACCCATACGAGAAGCACTGCCCCGATTGCCGCGCCCGCATTCGGCTGGGCTACCTTCTACGCGTGCGCCGGCACACGTTCGATTGTCCGGCTTGCGGTGCCACTTTGTGGTCGGTCGACATTCGCCGCCAACTTGCTGGGATCGTGCTGGGATCGTTGTTCTTCTCGGTGCCCTTGGCGCGGGGCGTCCATGACCACCGGTGGTGGTGGGGGCTCATTCCGGGCGCGATGATGTATGTGGCCGTTGCCCTGTTGTTCATGCAACCGCGGTCGTGCAGGTCGGAGGGGGTGGGCCGGCACTGAATCCTGGTGGCGGTGTATCACCCTGTTTGCGGCCGATTCCGCCCTTCTCGGGAATTCCACAGTCCGACCGCACTGGCCGCAGGGCCGCGTCGCAGCTACCCATGTCCGGAGTCCGGGAGCCGGTCGCGATGGCCGCCCCGCCCATGGCCGTCACGACCAGCAGACTGGAGCCCCGCATGGCCCCGACCAAGCCTGCCGCCGCCAGGAGGACGACTGTCAAGAAAGCTACCACGAAGAAGCCCATCGCGAAGAAGCCCATCGCGAAGAAGCCGACCAAGAAGAAGGCTATGGGCAAGAAGGCCCCCACCAAGAAGGCCCCCACGAAGAAGACTCCCGCGAAGAAGACCCCCGCCAAGAAATACGAACTCAAGACCAAGCCCACCCAGATCAGCCCCTCCGACTACATCGCCGCCCTGCCCGACCCCCAGCGCCAGCAGGACTGCCGCGCCCTGGTCAAGCTCATGACCGCCATCACCGGCCAGAAGCCCGTGATGTGGGGGCCCAGCATCGTCGGGTTCGACACCTACCACTACCGGTACGACAGCGGGCACGAAGGGGACATGTGCGTGCTGGGATTCGCCTCGCGCGGGGCCGAGCTGGTGGTCTACCTGCTGCCGGGACTGGAGGGCTCAGCGCCGCTGCTGGCGAAGTTGGGGCGGCACCGGGCCTCCAAGGCCTGCGTGTACTTCAGGCGCCTGGCCGACATCGACCTCGGCGTGCTCGAGGAGCTGCTGCGCCAGTCGGCGGCCGACACGCGGCGGCGGTATCCGTAGCATGGACTGCCGCCCCGGCTGCGCCGCCTGCTGCATCGCCATCAGCATCAGCTCGCCCATGCCGGGCCTGCCCGGAGGCAAGCCCGCCGGCGTGCCCTGCCCCCACCTGACGGCCGACCTGCGCTGCGCCCTGTTCGGGCTGCCGGAGCGGCCGGCCGTCTGCGCCAGCCTCCGGCCGAACCTGGAGATGTGCGGCGAGACCCGCGAGCACGCGCTGGCGTACCTCACGCTGCTGGAGGAGCAGACGCGCCCCGGCTGACCGGCGCACCTGCCGCCTTTCCGTTCGCCGGCGGACGCGAATGTCCCGCCACACCCGACCGATCGAGTGGGATTTGGCACCTGCCAAAATTCTGCTTGCCATGGTCCAGTAATCGAATCACTATGTCGTCATTGCACTTGTGCGAAATGGACATTCGCGCGGGTGTGGCTCGTTGGATGGGGTACGCCCCTTGCTCTAAAGATGCGCCTTACATGCACCTCAAGCTCTGCATCGCGTGAGTCGATTTCTCTAGCTCTCGCCCGACCCACGGAGGGATTGATGGGCAAGCGAATCCTGGACGTCTCCGCCGCCGCCAGCGGGCTGCTGTTCCTTTTGCCGTTGATGGCTGTCATTGCCCTGGCCGTGCGGCTGACCAGCCCCGGCCCGGCCCTGTTTGCGCAGGTGCGTCTGGGCCGCGGCGGCAGCACCTTCCGCATGTACAAGTTCCGTTCGATGGCCGTCGGCGCCGAGAGTCGTGGCGCCCGCGTCACCGCCGGCGGTGACCCGCGCATCACCCCGGTGGGGCGCGTGCTGCGGCGCACCAAGCTGGACGAGCTGCCCCAGCTGTGGAACGTCCTGAAGGGCGAGATGTCGCTGGTCGGGCCTCGGCCCGAGGTGCCGGAGTTCGCCGCCATGTTCCCCGAGCAGTACGCCCGCATCCTGGACGTGCGCCCGGGTATCACGCACCGCGCCACGCTGGCCTTCCGCTGCGAGGAGCACATCCTGGCCGACGCGCAGGTCGGCGCGCCGCGCGACTTCTACATCGACCGCGTCATGCCCCGCAAGCTGGCCATGTACGAGGAGTGCCTGCAGGACCCGCTGTTGCGCGACGTGTGGACCATCCTGGAGACCGTCTCGCCGTGGAAGACCACGCGCGCGGTCACCGCCGGCGACCTGCTGCTCGACGCGCCGCAGGTCAGCAACGTGCCGGCCTGGGACGCACCGGTCACGGCACGGCGCCCGCGCCTGGCGGCCGTGCCGCGGCCCGCCGTGCCGGCGATCCCGCGACCGCCGGTGCCCTCGGTGGCCGGCGACCTCGACGTGGAGCTGGAGGAGCTCATCGCGGCGGTGCAGAACGTTCGTTGAGTGCGCCCGGCCCGATTCCATCCTGTCGCGAACCGTCCCGAGTTGGTACCTTGACGCCCGTGATCGCCGCCGCCGCCCCGTTCCGGGGCGCCAGGGCGCGGTCCGGGGGCATTCACCGAGATGTGTGGCATTGCCGGATTCCTGGGCCCGGCGCCCGGGCGCACCCCTGACGACGCGCGGGTCGCGCTGGAGGCGATGGGCCAGGCCATCCGCCACCGCGGTCCCGACGACGCGGGCGTCTGGTGCGACGTCGAGGCCGGCGTGGGCCTCGTGCATCGCCGCCTGTCCATCGTCGACCTCTCGGCCGCGGGGCACCAGCCCATGCTGTCGGCCTCCGGCCGCTACGTGCTCATCTTCAACGGCGAGATCTACAACCACCTCGAGCTGCGCGACCAGCTCGCCGATGCCGCGCCGGCCTGGCGCGGCCACTCCGACACCGAGACGATCCTGGCCGGGTTCGAGGCGTGGGGCCTGGAGGCGACGCTGCGGCGGAGCGTGGGCATGTTCGCCCTGGCGGCGTGGGACCGGCAGGAGCGCGAGCTGACGCTGGCGCGCGACCGCCTGGGCGAGAAGCCGCTGTACTACGGCTGGCAGGGCGATGTCCTGCTGTTCGGCTCCGAGCTCAAGGCGTTGCGCGCACACCCGGCGTTCGTGGCGCCGGTCGATCGCGACGCGCTGCCGCTCCTGCTGCGGCACAACTGCATCGCCGCGCCGCGGACCATCTACCGCGGCATCGCCAAGCTGGTGCCCGGCTCGCTGCTGACGGTGGCGCCGGGTCGCCGCGACGTCGCGCCCCGCCGCTACTGGGACCTGCGCGAGGTGGTGGCGCGCGGGCTGGCGCAGCCGTTCCGCGGCACGGCGGACGAGGCCGTCGACGAGCTGGAGGCGCTCCTGGGCCGCGCCGTGCGCGGGCAGATGATGTCCGACGTGCCGCTGGGGGCCTTCCTGTCCGGCGGCATCGACTCGTCGGCGGTGGTCGCGCTGATGCAGGCCGGCTCGTCGCGGCCCGTGCGCACCTTCACTATCGGGGTGCCGTACGCGCAGTACCAGGAGGCGGAGCACGCGCGGGCGGTGGCCCGCCACCTGGGCACCGACCACACCGAGCTGGAGGTCACCGCGCAACAGGCCCTGGACGTGATCCCGCGCCTGCCCGAGCTCTACGACGAGCCGTTCGCCGACTCGTCGCAGATCCCCACGTTCCTGGTCGCGCAGATGACGCGCCGCGACGTGACGGTCTCCCTCAGCGGCGACGCCGGCGACGAGCTCTTCGGCGGCTACAACCGCTACGTCCTGGCCCGCTCGCTGTGGAGCCGCTTCCAGCGCGTGCCGCGGCCGCTGCGCGCGGGGCTCGGGCGCGCTGTCACCGGCGTTGACCCGGCCACCTGGAGCCGCCTGCTCGGGCCCCTCCAGCCGAGGCTGCCGGGCGGGCTGGCCCAGGCCAACGTCGGGGACAAGCTCCACAAGGCCGCGGACGTGATGGGCGCGCGCTCGGCCGACGACCTCTATCGGCACCTGGTCAGCCATTGGCTGGAGCCGACGCGCCTGCTGCCGGGCGCAACCGAGCCGGACACGGTCCTGACGACGCCCGACCTGCAGCCGCGCACCGACGGCTTCATCCACCGCATGATGGCTTTGGACCTGCTGGCCTACCTGCCGGACGACATCCTGGTCAAGGTCGACCGCGCGGCGATGGGCGTCAGCCTCGAGACGCGCGTGCCCATGCTGGACCATCGCGTGGTCGAGTTCGCCTGGACGCTGCCGCTCGAGTACAAGCTGCGCGACGGCGTCGGCAAGTGGCCGCTGCGGCAGCTGCTGTATCGACACGTCCCGCGTGAGCTGATCGAGCGGCCGAAGATGGGCTTCGGCATCCCCATCGACGCCTGGCTGCGCGGACCGTTGCGCGCCTGGGCCGAGGACCTGCTTGACCCCGCGCGGATGCTCCGGGAAGGCTGGTTCGATCCCGCCCCGGTGCAGGCTCGCTGGCAGGAACACCTGTCCGGGCGCCGCAACTGGCAGTACCACCTCTGGGACGTCCTGGCCTTCCAGCAGTGGCTGCGGCACGTGCGACCCGCGGACGGCGGCGCGTGAGCCCGCCGGCGGCAGGGGAACGCGCGGCCCGACGCGTGGTGCATGTCATCGCCGGGCTGGGCGACGGCGGCGCCGAGATGGTGCTGGCGCGCCTGGTCGGGGCCGACCGCGGGCATGAGCACGTCGTGGTCTCGCTGACCGACGAGGGCCGGCACGGCCCGACGCTGCGCGCGGCCGGCGTCGCCGTCCACGCCCTGGGCCAGCGACGCGGCCGCTTCTCCCCGGCGGCCTGGCTGCGCCTCGTGCGCCTGCTGCGCGCGTTGCGGCCCGACGTCGTCCAGACCTGGATGTACCACGCTGACCTGCTGGGCGGAACCGCGGCGCGGGCGGCCGGGGTGCGCGCGGTGGTCTGGGGCGTGCGCAGCGTCGGGGTCGACAGCCCGTTCACTCGCCTGGTCGTGCGACTGTGCGCGCTGCTCTCGCGGCTGGTGCCGCGGCGCATCGTCTGCGTCTCGCAGGAGGGGGCACGCCTGCACGGTCGGCTCGGCTACGCGCGCGACCGGCTGGTCGTGATCCCCAACGGCTACGACACCGCGGCGTTGGCGCCCGACCCTGCCGCCCGCGAGGCGCTCAGGCGCGAGTGGGGTTGCGGGCCGCGGACGGCGGTCCTCGGCCTGCTGGCGCGCTGGAACGTGCTGAAGGACCACGCGACGCTGCTGGCGGCGTTCGCCGGCCTGGCCGCGCCGGAAGGCGTCGACTGTCGGCTGGTGCTCGCGGGTGGCGGCATGGATGGCGGCAACAGCGAACTGGCGGACCTGATCTCGCGGCACGGACTGACGGGACGCGTCGCGCTGCTGGGGCCGCGCACGGACGCCGCGGCCGTGATGTCGGCGCTGGACGTGCACGTCCTGTCCAGCCGCGTGGAGGCCTTCCCCAACGTCGTGGCCGAGGCGATGTGCTGCGGCACCCCCTGCGTGGTGACCGACGTGGGCGATGCGGCCCTGATCGTGGGCCGGACCGGCTGGGTGGCGCCGCCGGGCGACCCGGCGGCATTGGCCGCGGCGATGCGTGAAGCCCTGGCGGAGCGCGCGGACGCCGACGCCTGGTCGCGGCGGCGGCAGGCCGCGCGCGAGCGCATCGTCGCCAACTTCGGCCTGTCGACCGTGGTCGAATCCTACGCGAGGCTCTGGTCCGAGGTCGTCGGCTGACGCCGACCGACGCAGCACCAGTACGGCTCCCCGTCGAAGAAGCGGAGATCGCGCAGCCCGGCGGCCGTCATCATGGCCGCGATCTGCGCGCGGCTGAAGCGCTGCTCCAGCGGCGTGCCGAAGCGGTCGCGGCTGTCGGTGCGCATCACGTAGAAGGACTTGTCGCGGTAGAACGACAGCGGTACATGGCGAACGTCCAGGCCGAGCGCCTCGCCCAGTCGGGCCAGGCGGGCCAGGGGCCAGTAGACCACCGCCGCCAGCAGCGTCGTCGGCACCGGCTTGAGGCGGCCGGGCAGGCGGCTGATGAGCGCGCGGAAGAGCTCGCTGGCCCGCCAGACCAGGCGGAACCAGGCCGGGCGGTTGTCGAACGCGTAGTAGAGGTAGACCAGGAACGGGGCGTCCGGCTTCAGCAGCCGCACGCAGTCGGCCAGCGCCGCCGCGGTGTCGGGAATGTGGTGCAGCACTCCCAGCGAGTAGCCGAAATCCTGGCTGGCCGGCGCCAGTCGCGTGCCGCAGGTCGGGGCGTTCTCGAAGTCGACGTTCGCGCAGGTGGCCAGGTTGCGTTGCGCGACGGCCAGCGCCGCCGCCGACGGGTCGATGCAGTGCAGGCGGCCCACGCGCGCGGCCACGAGCCGCGCCCAGCGCCCGGTGCCGCAGCCCATGTCGAAGCCTTCGGCGCCGGCGGGCAGCGATTCCCAGGGAAAGACCGCGAAGTAGCGTGCGAACGCCGCCGTGAGGTCCGCCTCGGCCAGCTGCGACTGGTCGTAGTGTTCCCACTCGTCGCCGAACGAGGCGACCGTCGCGGCGTCCAGGTTCGCCGGGCGCCGGGGCTCGTGTCCTGCCGTCATGCGTCCACGCCTTCGTCTGCGGGCGCGCGCGACAGCGCGATGCCCAGGATCGCCAGGAAGATCAGCATCGGCTCGGCGTCGCCGAAGTACCACTCCGTGAAGCCGGCCACGCAGAAGCCGGCCCACACCGCCAGCGCGCCCAGCGCCCAGCCGGCCGCCAGGGGCGTGGCGCGGACGCCGCCCGGCTGCGCGCACAGATCGTGCCAACGCTTCCACAGCAGCCAGGCCGCCGCCAGCAGGAACGCCTGGCCGGCCAGCAGCCCCGGCACTCCCCAGATCGCGGCCATGTGGACCAGGTTGCTGTGCAGGTGGCCGAAGTAGAGGTCGTGCGCGCTGGTGTAGTACTGCGGGCTGATCTCCTCGAGGCCGCGGTCGCCGACGCCGGTGACCGGGTGGCGCCTGACCATCTCCAGGCCGCCGCGCCACATCTCCAGCCGCAGCTCGGTGTCCTTGCCGGCCAGCACGTACTGCGGGTCGATGCGGCTCCACAGGCTGGGCGGCACGAAGCGTTCGCCCTGCCAGGCGACCACCAGCACGATCGCGGCGACGGCCGCGGCGAAACCGGCGAACAGCCGCGGCCGCGCGGCCAGCAGCAGCGCGCCGACGCCCGCGGCCAATCCCATCTGCGCGCTGCGCGTCATGGTCATCAGCATGCCCGTGCCCAGGATCGGCACCGTCGCCAGCAACGCCAGGCGCAGGCGCCGGCCCAGGCCCGGGGTCACGACGAAGCCGAGCGCCAGCAGCAGTGCCATCATCAGCAGCGCGCCGCTGGTCATCGCGTTGAAGGTCCCGGTCATGCGCTGCGCAAACAGGCCGCCGGTGCTGGCCACGTGCCGCACCTGGTCGTGCACGCAGGTCACCAGGGCGCCGGCCAGCAGGCAGGCCAGCAGCAGCAGGCGCCGGCGCTCGCCGGTCGCGCAGCCGGCGGCGGTCCAGATCGCCGTGAACAGGTAGAAGCGCCGGTAGTAGAGCGCCGACTGCGCGACGTCCGTCGACAGCGGCACCATCACCAGGGCCCACAGCGCCAGGACCGCGGCCGTCGCTTCCAGGCCGGTTGCCGCCGGCCGCTGGTGCCGCGCCAGCCAGCGCCAGAGCAGCGTCAGCAGCGCCAGGCCCAGCGCCAGCTGGCTGGCGGCGATCGAGAGGAAGCCCGCCGTCAGCATGAGCAGCGTGAAGCCCAGCTGCCAGGTGGCGGCGGGTCCCGCGCTGGGGTGCGATGCTGTCTGCTGCGGCAATGCGGACACCTGTCGTTCCCGGGCCTCCGCCGGGCGCGCACCGCCCGGCCACCGGCAAGGTACAGGCTGCGCCGGCGGGCGACCAAGGACAAATTCCCGCCCGCGGCCGTGCGGACAAGCCGCTGGACTTCGCGTCGGCGGTCCGCTATCAACAGGGCGCCGAAGTCGTGAGTCGCCGGCCCCGCGAGGTGCTGATTGTCAGCCGCCCAGCCCAGACTGCTGTTCCTGGTCACGGAAGACTGGTACTTCTGCTCGCACCGGTTGTCCCTGGCGCGCGCCGCCCGCGACGCGGGCTGGGACGTGTCCGTCTGCACGCGCGTGGACCGGCACGGCGACGTCATCACCGGCGCCGGCCTGCGCCTGCTGCCGCTGCGCCTGAGCCGCCGCAGCCTCAACCCGCTGCGCGAGCTGGGGACCGTCCGCCAGATCGCCGCCGTCTACCGTGACGTGCGGCCCGACCTGGTCCACCACGTGGCCATCAAGCCCATCATCTACGGCAGCCTGGCCGCCCGCGCGGCGCGCGTGCCCGCCGTGGTCAACGCCTTCACGGGGCTGGGCTACCTCTTCATCGCCACCGGCCCGAAGGGACGCGCCCTGCGCGCGGTGGCGGCCGCGCTCATGAAGGTGGCGCTGCGCCCGGGGCAGGCGCGCACCATCCTGCAGAACGAAGACGATGCCGAGCTGCTGACGGGCGCCGGCCTGGTGCGCCGCG
>JAYRFB010000095.1:0-5332 GCA_041908585.1 Candidatus Krumholzibacteriia bacterium | reverse complement strand
TGGCCCGGCGCCCGCCGCACTTCCGGCAGGAGGCCGCCGCGGCGCGATCGGCCGCCGCCAGCGCGCGGTCGCTGTCGCTCCAGGCGGCGGCGACCGGCGGCGCCTCGAAGTCGAAGCCGAGGTCGGCGGCCTCGACGATGCGGCCGTCCCGCACCGAGTAGCCGCGGGCCGCGTCGGCGCTGCGCGAGCGGAAGAGGTAGCCCCAGCGCGCGGCGGCGCCGCCGGCGGCCAGGGGCTCGTCGTTCTCGACGTAGACCAGCTCGGCATCGTCGGCCCAGGCGCGGGCCGCCTCGCGGGCCAGGTCCAGGCCGGACCGCGCCGGGACGGGAGCGGGCTCGCCGGCCGTCGCGCGCGGCGGCCGCGGAGCCTGTCCGGCGATGGCAAGCGCGACGGCCGCGCAGGCGGCCAGCCGGGAAACGTGTGCGACCACTCGGTTCATGCCGGTTCCTCCTAGAACAGGAACGTCGAGCCCACGCTGAATTCGTAGTTGGTGTTGCCGCGGCGTGCCGTGCCGCTGCCCGAGTCCATGCTGATGCTGCGGAAGGCGAAGGTGGCCGCCGTGGACTTGCGCACGAAGAAGTCGATCCCGGCGCCGTAGTTGAGCGAGGACTCGCTCATGCCCTCCATGATGGCGCTGCCGGCGCCGACGGTCAGGAAGGGCACCATCTGACGCCCCGGCAGGAGCTTCAGGTCCAGGCTCAGCGCGTAGTACAGCATGTGGAAGTCCTCCTCCTCGAGCGAGAGCCCGAAGAGCGACTCCACGATCTCGGCCGGGCGCACCACGTGCGTCCAGCCCACGGTGCCCTCGATGCCGACGTACTCCAGCAGGTAGTAGCCCAGCCGCGAGCCAAGCACGAACGAGTTGGACTTGCGATCGAAGGCATAGCCGCCGCCGTAGACGGAGAACGAGAAGCTGCCCACGCGCGAGAACAGGCGCGGATTCGGGCGGAATTCCAGGCCCGACATGTCGCCGAACTCCTCGCACAGCGAGGCGTGGATCCAGCCCGTCTCGGTGTCGGACAGGCGCACGTTGTACCAGTCGTCGCGCTTGGCGATGACGGGGAACGTCGAATCGCCGGCGTACACGCCCACCATGGCGAACGTGTTGCCGGGCCCCGTGCGCACGATGTTGGTCGTGTCGCGCCGCAGGCGGACGCTGCGCTCGGTGAGCAGCCACGGCGCGTTGAGCCCTGTGTCAGCGGGTGCGGCCGGGGCGGCGGGCGCGGCCGCAGGCGACGTCGGCGGCGCTGTCACCATCGCCGGCACCGGCACCGACACCGGCGCAAGCGCCGTCGAATCGGCAGCCGCCTGCGCGCGGACCTGTCCCGGCCACGCCGCTGCAGCCGCGGCCAGCGCGACCGCCAGCGCCGCGGCGCACCTCGTCTCGCGATCGCTCCTGCGCATCCCACCGCTCCTTCCGCCGGCTCCGACGCCGGCTACCGCGACCATCGCCAGCCGACCTGCACGCGCGCCGACCAGGCCCCGAACCGCTCCCGCAGCTCGACGATCTCCCCGCCGCGCCGATGCGCGGTATCCAGCGCGAAGCTGGACCACTCCGCCTGCACCGCGGCGACCAGGCCGCGACCGAGCGGGCGCTGGATCTCCGCCGTCGCGCCGAACAGCCATTCGTCGATGTCCGCGAACGTCACGTCCACCGGCTCGCCCCCACCCGTGTCGACCTTCAGCGAGCCCGGCTCCCAGCCCGCGTGCAGCCGCCCGCCCTGGCCGCCCAGCCGCAGCTCGCAGCCCAGAGGCGTCGCCACGCGCGCCAGCCCGGTCAGCGCCACCGCCGACACCGACACAGCCAGCGGCGGCACGTCGCCGGGCAGGCCCGTCGCCTGCGTCGTCGCCGCGCGCCAGGCGCCAACGCCCAGCGCGAAGGCTCCGCGCCCCGCCAGAACCCGCGCGCCCCACTGCGCCGCCGGGCGCGTGTCCCAGCGGTAATCGGCCAGGTCCCCGTCCAGGGCCAGCGCGCCCAGGGCCGGCCCGGCCTCCAGCCAGAGGCTCGCGTCCGTCCCGCCCGCGGCCGGCCGCGCGCCGACGACAGCCAGCGCGACGACCAGGCCCAGGCCCGCACACCCGCCGCGTGCGCTCACGGCAGCGGCGCTCCCGCGGCCGGCACCACGCGCAGCGGATAGCCGGTGAAGAGGACCTGCGAGTCCTCGACGTCGAACGGCGTCACGACCAGCGAGTCGCGCCCGGCCGGCAGCTCCACCTCGTCGCCGTCGCCCAGGTACAGCACCAGGAACAGGCTGCGCGAGGCGGCCGAGTCGCCGGCGGCGGCGGTCAGCCCTGCCGGCACCGGCGCCGTGAACGACAGGTCCACCTCCTGCACCAGGTGGTCGAAGCCCGTCACTGCCCGCGTGGCGCGGCCGGCCGTCACCGAGTTGGCCAGGATGTACTCGACGGTCTGCGCGCTCTCGAGCGTGCGCTGTTCGGGGTCCAGCGCCACCATCGCCGGCGCCAGGACGTCGCTGTAGCGCAGCTCGGCCACCACGAAGCCGGTGCGGATGGCGCGGTAGGTGATGCGACCGCGGACATTGACGGCGATGGGCTGGTCGTCCGGCACGTCCGACCGCACGGTCGGCGTCGAGGCCGCGAACTCCAGCAGCGTCCAGCGCTCGTCCAGCGGCGGCTCGCCCAGGCAGCCCGCGCCCGCCAGCGCCAGGGCGGGCAGAGCCGCGCAGGCGACGACCCGGCGGAACGACCGCAAGCGGTGAAGAACCTGCGTCGACATCCCGCGCCTCCTACTTCACCAGGACCATCTTGCCGGTGAGCCGGTTGCCGCCGTGCTCGAGCCGGTACAGGTAGACGCCTGCCCCCACCGCGGCGCCCACGTCGTCGCGACCGTCCCAGGTCGCCTCGTGCCGGCCGGCGGCCAGCGGCCCGCGCCCGAGCTGCCGCACGAGGCGGCCGCGCGCGTCGTAGACATCGAGCCGGTGCTCACCTGCAGACCCGGCGGGGATCGTGAAGGAAATCGTCGTGGACGGGTTGAACGGGTTCGGAGCGTTGCCGTGCAACGCCAGCTGCTGCGGCAGGCGGCCGGCGCCGCCGGCGGCCAGATCGGCCTCGAGCGACACCAGCGCCGAGCCGCCGTCGGCATAGGTGGACGTGGCCACGAGCTGCACGCGGTAGCGGCCCGCGGGCCAGCCCGCGTCGGCCTCGCCGGTCGGCAGCGCGACCGTCTGGCGACCGGCGGCCAGCACGCCGGCCGCGTGACGGCCGACCACGGCGCCGCTCGCGGGGTCGACGACCTCGACCACGACGTCGGCGTTGTCGGTGAGCGTGACCTCGACGCCGTCGCTGGCGTCGCGCAGCGCGGGCCCGGCCAGCTCGACGCCGAGCCCCAGCAGGCGCAGGCCCGAGTCGTCGCCCCACTCCTCGACCACCACGCCGCGCCCCTCGCCCGCGCGCTCGACGCGGCCCGTGCGGTGGTCGGCGACCGTCACGAACGGCACATGGAAGGCGCGCGGCCTGGTGACGCCGTCGGCCAGGCGCGCCACGGGTTCCAGCGTGGCCGAGAACTTCACGACCGCGCCCGCGCCCGCCGACGCGGCGTAGAGGTTGCCCCAGCGGTCGGTGTCCAGCGAGCCGACAGCGCCCAGTTCGTGGCGCCGCTCGCCGACCCAGGCCAGCCCGCTGCCGTCGTCGCGCAGGTGCACCAGGCGGCCGTTGTGCGCATCGGCCACGTAGACGTCGTCGGTGGCCGTGCTGCCGTCGCGCCCCACCGCCAGCGCCAGCGGACCGGCGAAACGGCCCGGGCCGCTGCCCAGCCCGCCGATCGCACCGGTGCGCGTGGCCGAGCCGCCGCTCAGCGAGAAGCGCACGACCTCGTTGCGACCGGTGTCGGCGACGTAGAGGCGGTCGTCGCGGTCGTCCAGCGGCGTGCCGCCGTCCGAGCAGGCGACATCCCACGGCGCGCTGAGCCCGTCGATGACCGCCAGCGGCTCCAGGCGCAGCTCGTCGAACTCGGACACCGCACGGAAGACCAGCACGCGGTCGTTGCCGGTGTCGGCGACGTACACGCGGTCGTGCCCGTCGGTGGCCAGCCCGCGCGGCTCGCGCAGCGGCCCGAAGGCCGTGCCGGCGCCGTCGAACGCCGCCAGGTCACGACCGGCCTCGCCCGCCACCAGGCGGTTCCAGGCCGGGTCGGACACCACCTGGAAGTAGCGGGACTCCAGGTAAGGGAAGCGGTCGTGGATGTCGACGTGCCCGACGACGACCGTCGCCCAGGGCGCGCCGAACAGGTCGCGGTCGACCAGCTGGCGTGTCGCGCCGCGGGTCAGGGCGTCGACGCCCGCGTCGGCCAGGTACGGCGTGGGCGCGAACGTGCCGGCCGCCGCGGTCGAGGCCGCGAGCAGCGCGCCGGAGATCGAGAGTCTGCGCAACATGTCCGTCTCCCTTCCTCGTCGTCTCAGAACGAGACCCGCACGCCGGTCTCGTAGATGCTCGCCGTGAAGTTGTACGAGTTGAAGTAGCGCTCGAAGCCGAGCGCGAGCTCGACGTCGTCCAGGAAGCGCCAGCGGCGCGCCAGCGCGCCCGGAGTCCAGGTGATGCGGCCGCCGAACAGGTGGGCGCCGAAGTCGCCCAGGCGGTAGTCGCCGGTGCGGTAGCCGTCGATGCCGTCGGCCAGGTCATAGTCGTCGCTGTAGAACCAGGCGGCCGTCTGCGTGTAGTAGCGGTAGCGGTAGGCGATCACCAGCTCATCGGTCACGTACTGAGACAGGCGCAGCCCCCAGGTCGTCGAGCCGACCTCCCAGTCGTCGCCGTACAGGCGGAAGTCGGCCTTCAGGCTGGAGCGGTTCCCCAGCCAGCGCGTCGCGCGCACGAACAGGTCCCGCCGCAGTCGCTCGTCCGGGTGCCGCTCGCGCACGATGGCCCCGCCTGCGTTCACGCTGCGGTACGGGTCGTGCTGTTGCCCCTCGACGCGGTCGAACTCCAGCCCCACCCGCAACGTCGTGCGCGGGTCCAGGATGCGCGTCGCCACCAGGCTGCCGTGCAGGGTGTTGCGGGAGGCCGCTGCGGCGGTGGCACCGTCGTCGGTCAGCGGCTCGATGCGATCCCAGCCGTAGCTGAGGCCGGCAGCCAGGTTCAGGTTGTCGCGCTGCAGGTCGCGATCCCAGCCGAAAGACACCATCTGCGCGAAGTAGTCGCTCTCGCTGGAGACGTAGTACCCGCCGCGCACCTCCTTCCAGGCGACCGAGCCCTGCAACGCATCGCGCGTCTTGATGTAGTCCTCGTAGGGCTGGTCGGCGTCGGCGATCGGTCGGCTGGCGGTGGTGATGGCGTCGACCGCCTCGGCGCTGCCGCGCGGGGCGTCGATGGCCGGAAT
>JAYRFB010000094.1:0-16513 GCA_041908585.1 Candidatus Krumholzibacteriia bacterium | reverse complement strand
GTGGTGGCGGCCGCGCCGACCTCGGCGCGCCTGACGCGCGTGGTCGGCGCCTGGAAGTACCACGGCGTGCGCGGGCTGGCCTGGCCGCTCGCAAGCGCGCTGGTCATGGCGGCGCGTCTTGAGTTGGCGCAGTGGCTGGAACGGGCGCCGCCGCCGGAACAGGTACCGTCGCGGGAGCGTGCGGCTCGCCTGCCCAGCGGCGGCCCGGCGGGATCCACCGTCGACGCGCTGGTGGCGATCCCCCTGCATCGGCGTCGTCAGCGCGCCCGCGGATTCAACCAGGCGCAGCTGCTGGCCGACCTGGCCGCCCCGCTCCTGGGCCTGACCGCCGACCGGCGGACGCTGGTGCGCGCCCGGCCGACCGAGCAGCAGGCGCGCCTGGCGGATGCGGCGGCGAGGCAGCGGAACCTCGAGGGCGCCTTCGTGGCTTGTCCGCCCGCCGTGCCCGGGAGCCGCGCGCTGCTGGTCGACGACCTGGTGACCGCCGGGGCGACCGTCCGCGCCGCGGCGCGGGCCCTGCGCGAGGCCGGCTGGGAGGTGGCGGGTGTGCTGGCCGTCGGCCTGGCGCTGGCGCGCGCGGACGATGACGGGGCCGGCATCGCCGGCGCCGGGCAGGCCGACGCGGACCTGTTCACCGCCTGAGCCGGCCCCGGGGAGCTGCCCCGGTCGGCGGCGTTGACACCCCGGGGGCCGGTTCCTAACATGGACGCGGCCGCGGGCGGAGCCCGCGCGTGAGCACGCATGCAATGGAGGGTGGGGGCGATGAACAGGAAGCGCAGCCTTGAGGGGTTCGACGGGCGCGGGCAGAAGGTCCTGGTCCGCGTGGACTTCAACGTGCCTCTGGACAAGGACCGGAACATCACCGACGACACGCGCATCCGGGAGACCCTGCCCACGATCGAGCGCCTGCTGCAGGGCGGTGCCGCGGTCATCCTCATGAGCCACCTCGGCCGCCCGAAGGGCAAGCCCGACCCGGCGGCATCGCTGCGTCCGGTCGCCGACCGCCTGGCCGAGTTGCTGTCCTGCCGCGTGCGCTTCGCCACCGACACGGTGGGCCCCGATGCCATCGCCCAGGCCGCGAGCCTGGCGGCCGGCGAGGTGCTGCTGCTGGAGAACGTCCGCTTCAACCCGGGCGAGACGACGAACGACCCGGGCTTCTCGCGCGGACTGGCGGCCCTGGGCACCTGCTACGTGAACGACGCCTTCGGGTCCGCCCATCGCGCCCACGCCTCCACCGTGGGCGTGACCGCGAACTTCCCCGTCAACCGCGCCGGCCTGCTGATGGAGCGCGAGCTCGAGCACCTCGGCGCCCTGGTGCGCGACCCGGCCCGCCCCTACGTGGCGGTCCTGGGCGGCGCGAAGGTCAGCGGCAAGGTCGACGTCATCCGCAACCTGCTGGGCAAGGTCGACACCCTGCTGCTGGGCGGCGGCATGATCTTCACGTTCTTCAAGGTGGCCGGCCTGGGCATCGGCTCGAGCCTGCTGGACGAGGAGAGCCTGGAGGTCGCCCGCGAGATCGCGCACCTGGCCAAGACCAGCTCGACGCGCCTGGTCCTGCCCGAGGATTGCGTGGTGGCCGACGCGTTCGCCGACACCGCGCAGCGCCGCACGGTCCTGGTCTCGGACATCCCGGACGGGTGGATGGGCCTGGACATCGGGCCGCAGACGGTAGCGCGCTACCGGTCGATCATCGAGCCGGCCCGCGCCATCTTCTGGAATGGGCCGATGGGCGTCTTCGAGCTGCCGTCGTTCGCGGCCGGCACCCGTGCCGTGGGTGAAGCGGTGGCGGCGGCCACCGACGCCGGGGCCCGCAGCGTCGTGGGTGGCGGGGACAGCGTCGCGGCGGTCAACCAGCTGGGCCTGGCCAGCCGGGTGAGCCACATCTCCACCGGCGGGGGCGCCTCGCTGGAGTTCATGGCGGGGCTGGAACTGCCGGGCGTGGTGGCGCTTACGGACGCCTGAGCGGGTATTTTCGGGACGGGCGGCCGGTTTGACAGGCCGCCCGCCGTCTGTTACCATATGCACGGCGGCGGGCCCACCGGCCCGCCGTATCCTTGACTTGCGGGCCCGTTCCGGAGCGTCTCGGCATGCTGCATGTCCTGTTGACCATCATCCACATCCTGATCTGCCTGGTGCTGTGCGCGGTCGTCCTGCTGCAGTCGGGCAAGGGCGGCGGCCTGGCCGGCGCGTTCGGCGGCGGCGGCGGTGCGCCCCAGCAGTTGCTCGGCTCGCGCGGCATGACAACCCTGCTGCACAAGGTCACCATCTACTGCGCGGTCGGTTTTTTCGTGACGAGCTTCCTGCTGTTCATGACCGACAGCTCGGGTGGCGGGCGCCGCTCCGGCAGCGTCATCGGCGAGGCGGCGACCAAGGGTCAGATCGAAGTGCCCGTCGAGCAGAACCCGCTCGAGAGCCTGCCCGCGCCGGCGCAGACTCCTGTGGAAACGCCTGCGCAGCAGCCGCAGTCGCAGCCGCAGCCGCAGGGCAACTAGACGCGTGCTGATCGTCATGCCCGGGTGGTGAAATTGGTAGACACGCCATCTTGAGGGGGTGGTGGCCACAAGCCGTGCGGGTTCGAGTCCCGCCCCGGGCACCAAAAAAAAAGGAGACTGTCACCGACAGTTTCCTTTTTTTTTGTTGACACGATTTTCGCCCGGTCGAAATATTGGCCCTGCTTCAGCTGGCAGCCTGACGCCAGACGTTCGTGAAGCACGTCAGAGACAGGAGGTCTCACTCGGAAATCCACAGGGTGCGTGGTCCGGGTGGGCGAAGGACTCCCAACGAAGTGAGGTTCGGCATGGAGGAGAGGACGATGGTGGCTGCTGGCCCCAAGAAGGCGACGAAGAAGAAGGCCACGAAGAAGAAGGCCACCAAGAAGGCCACCAAGAAGGCCACGAAGAAGGCCACCAAGAAGAAGGCCACCAAGAAGGCCACCAAGAAGGCCACGAAGAAGGTCGCCAAGAAGAAGACGACCAAGAAGGCCGCCACGAAGAAGAAGGCCACGAAGAAGGCGCCGGCGAAGAAGGCGACCAAGAAGGCCACGAAGAAGGCGACCAAGAAGGCGACCAAGAAGGCGACGAAGAAGACGACGAAGAAGGCGACGAAGAAGGCCGCCAAGAAGAAGTAACTCGGGCGACACGCCCCGAGTCGCGAAACCCGCCAGGCCCCGCCTGGCGGGTTCTCTGTTGTGCCTTCGAGATTGTGCCCGGCGCGGTCCATGCGAAAGAGGAGCATGGACACGAGCAGCCCTTCCTTCCTGCCGCCACACTGCCCAAATGGGAAGTGCTTATTCCACAATTGTTTAGATGGCGCGTGGCGCTACAAGCGCCATGGCCACCACTGGAGTCAGTGTCAACGCAGGCGTATACCCAGATTCCTGTGCTTGTCCTGCCGCCGGTCCTTCAGTTCGCAGACATTCTCCACCTCGTATTGGCTCAAGCGACCGGATGTGCTTCCCCGGTTGCTGACCAAGACTGTTGGCTGCATGGCCAATCGTCAGATCGCGAGGGATCTGCAGGTGGCACCGTCGACAGTCGACCGACAACTCGCCCGGCTGGGTCGGCATTGCCTGCTGTACCACACACGTCAGATGGCCGGCGCACGACCGGCATCAAGGGTGGTCATCGATGGCCTGGTGACGTTCGAGCACTCGCAGTATTTCCCATTCCATCATCACTTGGCGGTGGAAGCGGAATCGGACCTGATCGTGTACTTCACCGACAGCGAGGTCCGGCGCTCAGGATCCATGACCCCCGCCCAGAAGCGCAAACGGGAGCGGCTCGAAGGGGCGTTCGGCCGACCGGATCCGCAGGCCGTACTCAAGGATGTCACGCACTTGCTCGAAGTGACGGCAGGTGAGCAGCCGGAACTGACCGTGCTCAGCGACGACCACAAGGCGTATCCGCGGGCGTTGCAGAGGCTGGCATGCAGGGTGCGCCATTTCGTGACATCCAGCCGGGAACGTCGGGATGCCCGCAATCAGCTCCATCCGGTCAATCTTGCGGATATGCTGGTCCGGCACTGCAGTGCGAATCACAAGCGGGAGACGATCGCCTGGTCGAAGCGCCGTCAGGCGAGTGCGGAGAGGCTGGCCGTGTTCCTGGTGTGGCGCAACTACATGAAGGGCCGACGGGAGAAGGTCCGCGGCAGCCCCACACCGGCACAGTCCAGGGGCCAGATGGAGCATCGGGTCGGCCTGGGGGAACTGCTGAAGGCACGCCTGTTCGTCACCCACCTCGCGCTGCCGGCCCGCTGGGATGACTACTACTGGCGGCGTGTGCAGACGCGTGCACTGGGTTCAGCACAGAGGGGACATGCGCTCAGGTACGCGGTCTAGATGATCGGCAAAATGAACCGGCCGCGCCCTCGACTGGCGCGGCCGGACACAATCTCGACGGCACAACCTCAGTGACGCACTTTTTTGGTGCGGGTGGCGTTGTGCTCGGCCCTGACCGCCGCCGGCACCGTATCAATGAACCAAGCCGCCCCCACCGTGAAGTTCTTATAGCTCACCATGTTAGAGTACCCAAGCTCATCCACCTCGTACGCGAAGACCGCCAGGTCGGCGCGGGCGATGATGCTCAGGTCGTCCATGGGCTGGAACTTCAGGCCGAAGTTCCCCTCGAGATACAGTGCCGTCTTGTCCTCGAGCTCGCTGTAGCGGTTGATGATGCCACCCAGCCCGAACCCGATCAGGGGCGTGGCACCCAGCAGGGTGGCGGGGCGGGCATCGTACATGAGGGAGACGCCGCCCTTGAAGGCGCGGAAGCCGGGGTCCTCGTCGACCTCGACCCGGGTCCATTCGTTGGCCGGATCGGTGCTGTCGGGGTTGTAAAGCATGCTCGTCACGGCGCGGCCCGACATGTAGTTGCCGACCAGGTCGAGATGGAAATCGTCGGCGACGTAGATGCCGATCCGTCCACCGATGGCGGTGCCGGCCTCGATCTCCTTGCGCGGGGCATTGTAGTGCCGCAGCGACGCGGTGGGGTTCTGCATGTCGATCGACTCGATCAGGACGCTGCCGTCGTAGGCGATGATGTCACCGGCGCCGGGGGTCAGGATCGTCCGCGGGCCCAGCGGCATCAGGTCCAGGTAGGTGGCGCCCGAGAAATGGCCGCCGTAGAGCGACAGGCTGTAGCCCTTGACCTTGTAGTCCTTCCACTCGAGCGCGGGGGCGGCAGCTTCCTGCCCCGTGCTGTTCGAGTCGGCCACCGCGGTGCTCGCAACCTGGGCGGCGGGGGCATCGGCGGCCACGGCGGGACTGACCGCCGCGCCGAGCGACAGCAGGGCCACGAGGCACACGAGTTTCCTGACGATCATGGGCTCACCTCGACGGGTTCAGCACGGCCGGGGCGGCGCAGGGGCAGCCGTCCGACCGGAGTGTGCAGGTCGCGTGGGGCGCGAATGGTTGGGTCGCCCGGAAGGGCCGTTTCGGGACCCAACTAACGGTAAAGTGACCGCTTCATGTTGTCCAGAACTTTCACCCCGTTGGGCCGCCTGCGGGCGTGTTGACAGGTACTTGTCAGACAATTACCATTCCCGACCGGGCAGAAATCCCCGGTTAACCGGACCGCGAATCCCTCCGGGGACGCGGGTTTTTACTCTCATCCGGGCGTCAATGATCCGCGCGTCCCAGGGCGCCGCAGGGCGTCGTCTGGGGCCGCGGTTTGCACCCGCACCGGTCCGATCGGCCGGACCGTCCGGGCGGCAGGGTTGCACCGGCTACCGTCGACCACCCAGGAGGACGATCCGTGAAGACCTTCCCCATGGAAAAGATCCGCAACGTGGCCCTCATGGGCCCCCACGGCGTCGGCAAGACCAGCCTGGCCGATGCGATGCTCCATGTGACCGAGAAGGTCGGCCGCCGGGGGAATGTGGACGACGGCAGCTCGGTGTTCGACTACCTGGAAGAGGAGATCGAGCGGAAGCAGACGGTGTCGGCCAGCCTGGCCTGGACGGAGTGGGACGGCAACAAGATCAACATCATCGACACCCCGGGAGTGGACGACTTCCGGGGTGATGTCTACGCGGCCCTGCGGGTCGTCGAGGGCATCATGTTCGTGATCAAGGCCGACGGAGGCTTCGAGGTGGCCTCGGAGAACCTCTGGAACCTTGTCCGCGCCACGCACCTGCCGACCTTCCTGGTCGTCAACCGCATGCACAAGGAGCACGCCAACTGGCGCTCGGTCATGAACGGGATCAAGGAGCGCATCCCCGGCGCGGCGCCGCTGCAGCTGCCGATCGGGTGCGGCGAGAGCTTCGAGGGCGTGGTCGACCTGATCACGCTGAAGGGCTGGAAGTTCGACGGCCACCACGCGGTCGAGTGCCCGGTCCCGGCGGACCTGGGCCCGGCGGTCGAGGAAGCCCGCGAGATGCTGATGGACGCCGCTGCCAGCGCCGACGACGCGCTGACCGAGAAGTTCCTCGAGGAGATGACGCTCAGCGAGGCGGACATCATCGCGGGCCTCAAGAAGGGCACCCTCGACGGCACCGTGTATCCCGTCTTCTTCACCGACGCCCAGAGCGAGGTAGGGGTGACCTCGCTCCTGCGGTCGGTCGTCAGCCTCTTCCCGAGCGCCTTCTCGCGGACCCGCCAGCCCATGAAGGGCCTGAAGGCGGGGACGCAGGAGGAGACCAGCTTCACGCCCGGGGTCGACGGGCCGGTCGTCGCCTACGCCTTCAAGCGCCAGTACGAGGCCCAGGGTGGGGACACGACCTGGCTGCGCGTGTTCTCGGGGACCCTCAAGGCGGGTGAGAACCTGAACTGCTCCGACGGACGCAGCAGCGAGCGCATGGGGCAGCTCTCGGCGGCGATCGGCAAGGGACGCGAGAAGATCGACGCGGCCGGCCCGGGTGACATCGTCATGGCCGCCAAGCTGAAGGCCACCCACACGGGCGTGACCCTCACCGCGGGCGTCGACTTCGCCTTCCCGCCGATCAACTACCCGGTGCCGACCAGCACCGAGGCGATCGCGCCGATCGTCAGCGGCGAGGACGACAAGCTGGCGGCCGGCCTGCACCGGATCATGGAGGAGGACCCGACCTTCCAGCTGATCCACCAGGGCCACCTGTCGCAGACGATCCTGGCCACCCAGGGCGACATCCACACGAACTTCATCCTGGACAAGCTCAAGAAGCTCAACGGGGTGCAGGTGGAGCGGAAGCGGCCGCGCATCAACTTCAAGGAGACGATCCGCGGCACGGCCGAGAAGCAGGGCCGGCACAAGAAGCAGACCGGCGGCCGTGGCCAGTTCGGCGACGTGCACATCCGCATGGAGCCCCTGCCGCGCGGCAGCGGGTTCGAGTTCGCGGACGAGATCGTCGGCGGCGTGGTGCCCAACAAGTTCATCCCGGCGGTCGAGAAGGGCTGCCGCGAGACGCTGCTGCACGGCCTGGTCGCCGGCTACGAGATGGTCGACGTCAAGTGCGCGCTGTTCTTCGGCTCGTACCACGCGGTCGACTCCTCGGAAGCCGCCTTCAAGGCCGCGGCCCGGCTGGCGCTCAAACACGCCGTGGAGGAGGACGCCGACAAGCTGCGGCCGGTCATCCTCGAGCCGGTCATGAAGGTCCGGATCGTCGTTCCCCAGGCCTACATGGGCGACGTGATGGGCGACATCTCGACCCGTCGCGGCGCCATCCTGGGCTCGGAGGCCGATGGGCCCTACCAGGTCGTCACGGCCAACGTGCCCGAGGACGAGCTGTACCAGTACGCCACCTCGCTGCGTTCGTTCACGCAGGGCACGGGCGTCTTCACGATGGAGTTCTCGCACTACTCCGAGGTGCCTGGCGACGTCCAGAAGCGCCTGATCGAGGAGTACAAGAAGGTCGCGAAGGAAGAGGAGTAGGCTCGAATGTCCGGCCATTCCAAATGGTCGACGATCAAGCGGCACAAGGGGGCCCAGGACGCCAAGCGCGCCCGGATCTTCGGCCGCCTGATCCGCGAGATCACGGTGGCTGCCCGCGGGGGCGCGGACCCTGACGGGAATCCGCGCCTGCGGGCGGCGCTCCTGGCCGCGCGGCTGGCCAACATGACCAACGACACGGTCGAGAAGGCCATCAAGCGGGGCTCCGGGGGCGACGACGGGGCGGCGGTCGAGGAGATCAGCTACGAGGGTTACGGCCCCGGCGGCGTGGCCATCCTCGTGGAGTGCCAGACAGACAACAAGAAGCGGACCACCGCCGACGTGCGCCACGTGTTCACGAAGTTCGGCGGCAACCTCGGGGCGAACGGCTGCGTCAGCTACCTGTTCGAGCGCAAGGGCATCATCACGTTCGATGCCGAGGGCGTGGACCTCGACGCCGTCATGGAGGCCGCGATCGAGGCTGGGGCCGAGGACGTGCAGGTGGAGGACGGCACCATCACCGTGACCACGGCGATGGAGGACCTGCACGCGGTCAACGGCGGCCTGGCGGCGGCGGGCTTCCAGGCGACCGGCGCCAACCTGATGCCGGTGCCCGGAACCTTCATCAAGGTCGAGGGCGACGAGGCCGTTACGCTGATGAAGCTGATCAGCCACATGGACGACCTGGACGACGTGGCGCGCGTCTCGGCGAACTTCGACATCGACGACGAGACGATGGCCGCGATCGAGGACCAGCTCTAGGTACGGGAGGGCGCCCGTGATCATCCTGGGCGTCGACCCCGGCTCCCGCGCGACCGGCTACGGTGTGATCGACACCGCGCCGGTCGCTCGCTTCCTGGGCGGGGGCGTGGTCCGGCCGCGGCCGGGGGCGCCGCTCAGCGAGCGGCTGCGGGACATCCATGCGGGGATCGGCGGTGCCATCGCCGAGTTCGGTCCCGATGTGCTCGTGGTCGAGCGCGTCTTCAACGCCCGCCATCCCCACAGCGCGCTGGTGCTCGGGCACGCGCGCGGCGTGGCGCTGCTGGCCGGTGCGCAGGCCGGTCTCGAGCCGGTCGAGTACACCGCCCGCGAGATCAAGCTGGCTGTCACCGGCAGCGGCTCGGCGGCCAAGGAGCAGGTGCGCTTCATGGTCATGCGCCTGCTGCGCCTGACGGCCGAGCCGCCGCTGGACATGAGCGATGCCCTTGCCGCGGCGCTGGCGCACCAGGGCCGGGCGCGCCTGGAGGCCCGCGGCTGATCGGCGCTGGCTGTGCCGCCCGACATCGCGCATAATGCCCCGGCCCGGCGGACGGCCCGCCGGCGGCGCCCTGCGGCAGGACGGGACGATGATCGCATTCCTCGAAGGCATCGTGGTGAGCGGCGGCACCGACGCGGTGGTCAGCGTCGGCGGGGGCATCGGCCTGGACGTGCACCTGTCGGCGACCGCCGCGGCCGGGCTGCCCGGCCCTGGCGAGCCGGTGCGCCTGTGGACGCACCTGGTCGTGCGCGAGGACGCCTGGTCGCTGTACGGGTTCCTGGATCCGGCCGAGCGGGCGATGTTCCGGCTGCTGCAGACCGTGTCGGGCGTCGGCCCGAAGGTGGCGCTGGGGATGCTGTCGAAGGCGGGCGCGGCGGAGATCGCCGCCTGCCTGCGCGGCGGCGACGAGGCGCAGCTGGCCAGGCTGCCCGGCATCGGGAAGAAGACGGCCGCGCGCCTGGTGGTCGAGCTCGGCAACCGCATCGCGGAGCTGCCGGGCGCGAGCCCGGGCGGCGACGCGGGCCCCGGCGCCGGGGCCGCCCGCTCGACGGGCGCCACCGCCGCGCTGGCGGTGCTGGGGGCGATGGGCCTGCCGCCGGGGCAGGCCGAGCAGGCGCTCCAGCGAGCCAAGCAGGCGGACCCGGAGGCGGCCGCCGACACCGAAACCTGGGTCAGGGCGGCGCTGCGCCAGCTGCGCAGCCGCGCCTGATCCTCGCGGATACGGAAGCGGCGGCCCAGAGGCTGCCGGAAGGATGACGCGTGCGCGACCAGCGATGGACCGACCCGGGCCAGCACGAAGGTGACCACGAGCTGGACACCAGCCTCAGGCCGCGGCGGCTCGAGGACTTCGTCGGCCAGGCGAAGGTCAAGGAGAACCTGCGCGTGTTCATCGCCGCGGCGCGGGCGCGCGGCGAGGTGCTGGACCACGTGCTGCTGCACGGCCCCCCGGGCCTGGGCAAGACCACCCTGGCGCAGATCCTGGCGCACGAGATGGGGCTGGAGATCCGCCTGACCAGTGGGCCGGCGTTCGGCAACGGCGCCGAGCTGATCGCCCTGTTGAGCGAGCAGGCGGACAAGCGGGCCATCTTCATCGACGAGATCCACCGGCTCAGCCGCGTCATCGAGGAGCATCTCTACCCGGCCATGGAGGATTGGCGGGTGGAGCTGATCATCGACAAGGGACCCAACGCGCGGCACTTCAACCTTCAGCTCGAGCCGTTCACGTTGATCGGGGCCACCACGCGCGCCGGGCTGATCACGCCCGCGCTGCGCAGCCGCTTCGGCATCGTCTGCCACCTGGATTTCTATCCCGCCGAGGATCTGGCGATCATCGTGCGCCGCAGCGCCGGCATCCTCGGCGTGAGGCTGGCCGACGACGGGGCGCTGGAAATCGCGCGCCGCAGCCGTGGCACGCCGCGCGCGGCCAACCGCCTGCTCAGGCGGGTGCGCGACTTCGCACAGGTGGACGGGCACGAGCTGGTCGATCGCGCCACGGCCGACGCGGCGCTCACGCGCCTGGGCGTCGACGCCCTGGGACTGGAGCCGCTGGACCGGCGCTACCTCGAGACCATCGCGCGGCACTTCGCCGGCGGGCCTGTCGGGGTGCAGAACCTGGCGGTCAGCCTGGGCGAGGAGTGCGACACGCTCGAGGACGTGGTCGAGCCCTACCTCATCCAGACCGGCCTGATGATGCGCACGCCGCGCGGGCGCGAGCTGACGGGGCGGGGCTGGGAGCACCTGGGCCTGCAGGCGCCGGCAGGCGGCGCGGCGAACGGCGGCCCGGCGATCGCCGACCCCGCAGGCGGCGGAGCAACTGCCGGCGGCGGCGGCAGCGGCGGCGCGCAGGGCCGCCTGCTGTAGCGGCCAGCGCCATGCACGACGGCATCCCCGGCTACGACTTCGACCTGCCGGCCGCGCTGATCGCGCAGGAGCCGGCGGCGCGGCGCGACGGCTCGCGCCTGCTGCGCGTGGGGGCGGGCGGGCACGTCGACGGCGAGGTGCCGTTCTCCGGGCTGCCCGGCCTGCTGCGGCGCGGCGACCTGCTGGTGCTCAACGAGAGCCGCGTGCTGCCGGCGCGACTGTGGTGCCGGCGGGCCGATACCGGCGGGCGTGTCGAGGTCCTGCTCGTCGAGCCGTTGGCGGCGGTGACGGCCGACGGCGCGGTGCCCGGAGCCGATGGCGCCTGGCGCGCGATGGCCAGGCCGGCCCGCCGGCTGCGCGCGGGGCTGCTGCTGGCCGTCGAGGACGAGCCCGGGGCGCCGGGCCTGGCGGTGGTCGACCGCGTCGATGACGGCTTCGTCATCGTGGCCCCGGCGCCCGGCCCCGGCGGCGAGCCGGGAGAACCGCTGGAGGCGCTGGCGCAGCGCCGCGGCCCGATGCCGCTGCCGCCGTACATCCGGCGCGAGGCGGGACACGACCCGCACGTGCGCGCCGACCGTGAGCGCTACCAGACGGTCTTCGCCGCGACGGCGCCGGCCGCCGCCCGCTCGGTGGCGGCGCCGACGGCCGGGCTGCACTTCACGCCGGCGGTGCTGGCGGCGCTGGCGGATGCGGGCGTCGGCACGGCACGCCTGCGCCTGCACGTGGGACCGGGCACCTTCCAGCCGCCGACCGCGGGGCAGCTGGCCGCGCGGCGGTTGCACGCCGAGAGCTTCGAGCTGCCGGCCGCCACCGCCCGCGCCGTGGCGCAGGCGCGCGCCGCGGGCGGGCGCGTCATCGCCGTGGGCACGACGGCGCTGCGCGTGCTGGAGACGGTGGCCCGGTTGCCTCTGCCAGGGCTCGCTCCCGACGGCGCGCTGTGGAGCGCGGCCGGCGACGTCGGCGACCCGGCCGGCTTCTTCGCCGGCGAGGCCCATCGCGAGGACGGCCACTGGGCCGTGCGCGGGCGCACGCGGCTGTTCATCGCCCCGCCCGACCGCGTGACGGCGGCCGACGGCCTGCTGACGAACTTCCACCTGCCGGGCTCGTCGCTGCTGATGCTGGTGGCGGCGATGCTGGGCGGCGAGGCCTGGCGCGGCGTCTACGACGAGGCCGTGGCCCGCGGCCTGCGCTTCTACAGCTACGGCGACTGCATGCTGGCGCTGCCGGGCCCCGCGGGCTCGGCCGCCGACGGAGAGGGACGATGACCGCACCAGGGGAGCGCCCGGCGCTCGACACGCCGTTCTCGTTCACGCTGCACGGCCGGGAGGGGCGCGCCCGCCGCGGCGTGCTGCGCTGTGGCCATGCCGAGGTGCCGACGCCGGTGTTCATGCCCGTCGGCACGGTGGGCTCGGTCAAGGCCGTCACCTTCGAACAGGTGACAGCGACCGGCTCGCGCCTGATCCTCGGCAATACGTACCACCTGTACCTGCGGCCGGGACACGAGCTCATCGCCAGGCGCGGCGGGCTGCACAGATTCCAGGGCTGGGACGGCGCGCTGCTGACCGACAGCGCGGGCTTCCAGGTCTTCTCGCTCAGCGACCTGAACCGCATCACCGACGACGGGGTCGAGTTCCGTTCCCACCTGGACGGGAGCAAACATTTCTTCAACCCCGAACTCAGCATGGGGATCCAGCTGGCCCTCGGCTCGGACATCGTGATGGCCTTCGACCAGTGCGCGCCGTACGGGGCCGACCCGCGCGAGGTGGCGCGCGCGGTCGAGCGCACCACGCGCTGGCTGAAGCGGTGCCGCGATGCGTTCGGCGGGGCAGGCGGCGCGCCCGGCCGCACCACGCGCGAGGGCTGGGAGCGCGTCCTGTTCGGCATCATGCAGGGCGGGGTGGACGAAGCGCTGCGGCGGCGCTCGGCGCAGGAGATCAGCGAGCTGGACCTGCCCGGCTACGCGGTGGGCGGGCTGTCGGTGGGCGAGCCGACCACGGCGATGCGCGAGATGACCGACCTGGCGGCGGACCTGCTGCCGAATGATCGGCCGCGCTACCTGATGGGCGTGGGCTTTCCCGACGACATCCTGGCCGGGGTGGCCGCCGGCATCGACATGTTCGACTGCGTGCTGCCGACGCGCATGGCGCGCACCGGCACCGTGCTGACGCGCGACGGGCGGCTGGTGGTCAAGAACCAGGAGTTCAGCGAGGACGACGGACCGCTGGACGCCGAGTGCGGCTGCCCGGTCTGCGCGCGCCATTCGCGCGCCTATGTGCGCCACCTGTTCCAGGCCCGGGAGATGCTGGGACCGACGCTCGCGACGATCCACAACCTGCACTTCTACCAGGAGCTGATGGCCGGCATCCGCGCGGCGCTGGAAGGCGGCACGTTCGCCGCGTTCGCCGCCGCCGCCGCCGGGCGCTGGCAGCAGGGCGAAGCCGCGCGGCTGGAGGGAGTCCGGCGACGGGGCGGCTGAGGCCGGTCCGCCCGCCCGGGCCGCCGCTTGCCCCCGGCCCCGCGGGATGGCATGTTAGTCCCCGACCGGGAACCCGGCCGCGCCCCGCCGGGGCGCTGCGTACGACGATCCCCAGCAAGGAGAGATAAATGCTCCCCGTGACCGTTACGGCACCCGCCACGCCGCTGGCCCAGGCCGCGGCGCCCACCGGCCCGTCGATGATCATGCAGCTGCTGCCCATCGTCCTGATCTTCGTGGTGTTCTGGTTCCTGATCCTGCGCCCGCAGAAGAAGCAGCAGGACCAGCGCAAGAAGATGCTCGAGGCCATCCAGCGCGGGGACCGCGTCCTGACCAACGGCGGCCTCTACGGCACCGTGCGCGACGTCAAGGGCGACGTGCTGATCGTCCAGATCGCCGAGAACGTGAAGGTCGAGATCGCCAAGGGCGCCGTCAGCGGCGTCACCACCGGCGAGGGCTGAGAGGCCCGGCGATGAAGGTCGTCTTCATGGGCTCGCCCGACTTCGCGGTGCCGAGCCTCGAGGCCCTGGTGGAGGCGCGCTTCGACGTGCGCCTGGTCGTGACCCAGCCCGACCGGCCGGCCGGTCGCGGCCGTCACCTGCAGCCGACGGCCGTCAAGCAGGTGGCGCTGGAGCACCACCTGCCGGTCCGGGAGTTCGGCAAGGGCCAGCATGCCGAGGTCAGCGCCCAGGTGCTGGCCTGCGAACCGGAGGCGGTCATCGTGGCCGCCTTCGGCCATATCCTGCGCGAACCGCTGCTGTCGGCGCCGAAGTACGGCTGCATCAACGTGCACGCCAGCCTGCTGCCGCGGTGGCGCGGCGTGTCGCCGGTGCAGTACGCGATCCTGCACGGGGACACCTGGTCCGGCGTGACGATCATGCGCATGGACGCGGGCGTGGACACCGGGGCGATCCTGGGCGTCCGCCCGGTCGCGATCGGCCCCGAGGACACCGCCGGCGAGCTGCTGGACCGCCTGGCGGGGCAGGGCGCCGACGTGCTGCTGGAGGTGCTGCGCGCGCTGCCGGCAGGACAGATCACGCCCGAGCCGCAGCACGACGCCGAGGCCGTCTACGCGCCCAAGCTGACGCGTGCGCTGTCGGCCCTGCGCTGGGACCGCGACGTGGTCACGGTGCACAACCAGGTCCGGGCGCTGCAGCCGTGGCCCGGCTGCGCGACCTACCTGGGCGAGCAGCTGCTGAAGGTGACCGCCGCGCAGCCGCTGTCGCTCAACACCACCGCCCGTGAGCCGGGCACCGTGCTGGCCGTCGGCGCCCACGGCGTGGTCGTGGCCTGCGGGACGGGCGCGCTGCTGCTGACCGGGCTGCAGGTGCCGGGCCGCAAGCCGCTGCCGGTGGACGAGTTCCTGCGCGGGTTCACGATCAGCGCCGGGGACGTCCTGCGTTCATGAGATCGCGTTCATGAGCGCCGTGCCGGCGCGCGACGCCGACCACGCCGTCCTGGTGGCGGTGCACGAGGGTCGGCATCTCGACGAGAAGCTGGACGCGGCCCTCGACAAGGCCCTGCCGCGCGACCGCGGCCTGCTGGCGGGCCTGGTGCGCGGCACCCTTCAGTGGCAGGGCCGCTACGACCACCTGATCACCCGCTTCAGCCGCAAGCGCATGCCGCGCGATCCCGCGCTGCTGGCCGTGCTGCGCCTGGGCCTCCATCAACTGTGCGCCCTGGACGGCGTGCCGGCCCATGCGGCCGTGCACGAGACCGTCGAGCTGTGCCGCCGCCGCGTGGGCGAGCCGGAGACAGGCTTCGTCAACGGCCTGCTGCAGGCGGTTCGGCGCCAGGCGCTGGGCGAGCCCGCGCCGGCGGGCTGGCACGAGCGCGAGGCGCGCCTGCGTCCCTGGTTCGACGACCTGGGCCCGGGCTCGGCGGCCTGGCTGGCGGCCTGGCACTCGCACCCGCGGTGGCTGGTCGAGCGCTGGGTGGCGCGCCACGGCGCGGCCGCCGTGGATGCGCTGTGCGCGGCCAACAACCGCCCGGTGCCGGTCACCCTGCACGTCCGTGAACCGTTCGCAGTGGACACGGCGGCGGCCGACCTCGAGTCCGCGGGCCACCCCTGCGTGCGGTGTGAGGGCGTCCCGCGCGCGCTGGAGCTGGCGCAGGTGCCCGACCGCGCGGCGCTGGTGGCGCTGCTGGGCGCAAGGCCCTGGCTCATCGTCCAGGATCGCGTGGTGCAGGAGGCGACGCGCTGGCTTGCCATGCCGGCGATCGCAGCAGCCGGCCCCCAGGACGCGCTGGCGGACCTGTGCGCTGCGCCCGGGGGCAAGTCGGCCCTGCTGGCCGGCTGGTGGCCAGGCGCGCTTGTGGCGGCCGACAGCACGCGCGGGCGGGTGGCGCTGCTGCGCGGTACCTTGAAAAGGATTGAGGCGCCGGGCGTGGGCGTGCTATTGGCTGACGGAAGGCGGCCGCCGCTGCGGCCGGGCTCGCTGGCGGCGGTGCTGCTGGATGGCCCCTGCAGCGGGACGGGCGTCCTCAGGCACCACCCGGAGGGCCGGTGGCGGCTGCGCGAGTCGCACGTGACCCGCAGTGCCGGGCGGCTGGCGGAGCTGGCCGCGGCAGCGGCGGACCTGCTGCAGCCGGGCGGCCGCCTGCTCTACGCGACGTGCTCGCTGGAGCCGCAAGAGAACGAGCACGTGGTGGATGCCCTGCTGGCCGCGCGCGCAGACCTGGCGCCCGAGCCGGACGACCAGGGGCGGTGGCGGCGCCAGTGGTTGCCGCAGGACAGCGGGGGCGACGGCTTCTTCGCCGCGCGCCTGCGGCGCCGGACGGAGGCATAACGGGCCATGAAGCTGTGGAAGTTCCTGGTGGTCCTGGGCGTGGGCGGTCTGGTGGCGGCTCTGCTGGTGGCCGGGATCAACTTCCTGGTGCTGCCCTCGCTGGTGCACAGCAACAAGGTCGTGGCGGTGCCGGACCTGCGCGGGGCCACGCCGGATGCGGCGGCCGACCTGCTGCGCCCCCTGGGCCTGGAGGTCACGGTGCAGCGCACCAGCCCTCACGCGAAGTTCGCCGCCGGCCTGATCACCGACCAGGTGCCCGCCCCGCAGGCCGGCATCCGCACCGGTCGCGCGG
>JAYRFB010000093.1:0-3714 GCA_041908585.1 Candidatus Krumholzibacteriia bacterium | reverse complement strand
TCCAGCCGCACGGCCTTCGCCACCGTCCCGCCTTCGAGCCGGCGCGTCTCGCGAACGGCCAGCGGGCCGGCCCGGCGCGTCCGCTGCAGCGGTCCTGCCGCCAGCTCCGCGCGCACGCGGTGGGCATCCAGGTAGTCCAGGAACCAGTGGCCGCCCGGCGCCAGCACCCGGGCGACCTCGGCCACGACCCGTCCATCACCCGCGGGACCGAAGTACCCGAAGGCGGTGAACAGCGAGAGGACCGCGCCGAACCGGCCCGGCGCGAACGGGAGCCCGCGCATGTCCGCCCTGACCAGGGGCAGGTCCGCCGTCCGGGCGCGGGCCGCGCGCAGCAGGTCGGCCGAGAGGTCGAGCCCGACGACCGGCGCCGCACCTGCGGCGGCCGGTTCCAGGTGACGGCTGTCGCCGCACCCGAGGTCCAGGATCAACGTGGCATCGCCGGCAGCCAGCGGCGCCAGCCGCGGCAGGAGCTCCAGGCACCGGCGTGCCTCGGCCGCGTCGCGGTGCGCGTACAGCACCGGATAGAAGGCGCCGAACGCCGCGCGGTACCAGGGCTCAGGCACCGGTTTGCTCCGGCGCTTCCCAGGCCGACTCGCCGCCCAGTGCCGCCCCGCGACGCAGCACCGAGTCGAGCGGCGGGTCCACGCGGCTGGGGTGGTCCAGCGTGTAGTGCAGGCCGCGGCTCTCCGGGCGCGCCAGCGCGCAGATGACGATCAGCTCCCCGAGCAGCGCGATGTTCGCCAGCTCCGCCACCTCCGGCGTGGGCGCGGCGCGGCGCCGCACCGCCTCGACGGTGCGACGGATCGCGCGCACGCGCCCGAGCGCGATCTCCAGCCGCTCACGATCGCGGACGATGCCCACGTAGTCCCACATCACGCGCCGCAGCTCGTCCCAGTCGTGCTCGACCACGACAGCCGGCGCCGGCGTCGCGCGCGACGCGTCCGGCGCGGGCGGCAGGTCCACGCCTCCGGCCGCGAAAACGCGCGGCTCGGTCGCCACCGCGGCGGCGGCGCGCTCCGCGAAGAACACGGCCTCCAGGAGCGAGTTGCTGGCCAGGCGGTTGGCGCCGTGGATGCCGGTGCAGGCGGTCTCGCCGATCGCGAAGAGCCCGTCCAGCGTCGTGCGCGCGTCCAGGTCCGTGGCCACGCCCCCGCACATGTAGTGCGCCGCCGGCACGACCGGCACCGGCTCGCCCGCCATGTCGATGCCGAAGCGCCGGCATGCCGCCACCAGGTTGGGGAAGCGCTGCTCGACCATCGAGCGCTCGAGGTGCCGCAGGTCCAGGTACACGCAGGGTTCGCCGCTGGCCTTCATCTCCTGGTCGATGGCGCGCGCCACAGCGTCTCGGGGCGCCAGGTCGGCCTGCGGATGGTGCCGCGCCATGAAGCGGTCCCCGCCCCGGCTGGTCAGCACCGCTCCCTCGCCGCGCACGGCCTCGCTGATGAGGAAGCTCTTGGCCGCCGGGTGGTACAGGCAGGTCGGGTGGAACTGCACGAACTCGAGGTTGCGCACCTCGGCGCCGGCGCGGAAGGCCATCGCCAGCCCGTCGCCGGTCGCGATGTCGGGGTTGCTCGTGTAGAGGTACACCTTGCCGCAGCCGCCGGTGGCCAGCACCACCGCATCGGCCAGGTGCAGCACCACGCGGCGCGACCGCCGGTCCAGCACGCGCGCCCCGACGATGCGGGCGGCGTGCGCACCCCCCAGCCCGACCGCGGCGCCGCGGACGAGCTCGAGCCCCATGTGGTCCTCGTCGACGGTGATGCCCGCGTGGGCGTTGCAGGCCGCCAGCAGGCGGCCCTCGATCTCGCGCCCGGTCAGGTCGCGGCAGTGCAGGACGCGGCGCCGCGAATGGCCGCCTTCCCGCCCCAGGGCGAAGCCCTCGCCCTGCGGGTCGCGGCTGAAGTCGACGCCATAGCCCAGCAGGCGCTCGATGAGCCGGGGCCCGGCCTCGACCATCCGCCGGACCGCCTCCTCGCGGCACAGGCCGTCCCCGGCGGCCAGGGTGTCCTGGACGTGCGCCTCGAAGTCGTCCAGAGGCGAGACGGCCGCGGCGATGCCGCCCTGGGCGTAATTCGTGCTGCTCTCCCGGCTTTCCTTCTTGGTGACGACCCGGACAGGTCCCCCGGCGGCGGCCAGCAGTGCGAACTGCAAGCCGGCGATGCCCGAACCGATCACGAGGCAACGGCTGACGACGGTCTCGGGGGCATCGTGCGACGTCACGGGGAACCATCCGGAAGGAGGGGCTCTGGCCCGGAAACCGCTGGGAACACGCACGATGATTGCGCTAAAGGCCAGCGGATGGCGGACGATCACTCTAGCGCCGTGGAAGATAACCAATCCGGCGGATGCCTGTCCACCAGGAGGATGTAACGTGAAATCCCGTGTCCTGTTCGCCCTGTTCGCGGCGGCGCTGTTCGTTGCGGGTTGCGAGTCGAGCGACTACAACGAGTGGCAGCGCGTGGTCTGCTCCGTGCAGTCGATCAACACCGGCGCGCCGATCGTCTCGGCCGCGCTCAACACCGGCTCGGACGCCACGAACCCGACCGACGACTACGTGCCCCTGGACATCGTCCCGGTGCTGTTCTGGGCCCGTCCGGGCAACGCGATGATGACGATCCCCGAGGAAGGCGCGTACAGCGCGTTCATCATCACGTCCTACGACGCCACCTGGATTCCCGGCGCCGGCGCGCCGGCCGAGCTGACCGACTACAACGTCACGCGCGGCCTGCTGAGCGCCCGCGTGCCCATCAACGACGAGTTCGCGGTGAGCTTCACCATCGCGCCGCAGCAGATGAAGTCGGAGCCGTGGTATCCGGCGCCGACCGGCGACACGGTCTTCATGGCCAACCTGCAGCTGACGTTCTACGGGCACGAGGAAGGCAGCTCGCACGAGGTGGCCATCCCCGCGGGCACGACCGTGACCTTCGTCGGCTCGGTGGCCGACAATAACTAGACCGCGCGTTCAGGCGCGGCAGCTCCCACGGCGGACGGCATCCAGGCGCTCCCGGACCAGATCCGGGAGCGCCGCTGCGCCCGTCCACCGCACCTGCATCTCCAGCACCCGCAGCGGCGGGCGCGCTCCCCAGCTGGCCGCGAGCTTCACGCGGTCCTTCGCCGTGGCCACGACCGCGACGATCCTCTCGCCCGCCAGCAGCCCGTCGAGGCGCGCCAGGAGGCGGTCGCCGTAGGGCTCGTGGTCGCGGCAGCGGATCGCCAGCGCCGGGATCCGCCCCAGCGCCGCGGTCGCCGCCGCCTCGAACGCCTCGGGTCGCGCGATGCCCGACAGCAGGGCCACGGGCCCCGCCGGCGGCACCCCCGCCTCGAGGCGGAACTCCCGGCGGAAGCCCGTCACGGTCGTCCCCGCGGGGCCTGCCGGGATCGCCCCCGTGCCCTCCACCAGCCAGACCCCGGCGCGCGCGGCGCCGGCCCCGGATTCGCGCCAGGGCCCGAACGGCGCTGCCGGCCCGGCCACGGGCCGGACGGGGTCGCCGGGCCCACCGGTACCGGGCGCCACCAGCAGCACGTCCAGGTGGCGCCCCACGCCCGCGGTCTGGTGCCCGTCCTCGATGACCAGGACGTCCAGCCCCGGAACCCTGTCGACCAGCCAGCGCACGCCCTGCACCCGGCGCCGCGCCTGCACGACGAGCCAGCCGGAGCCCGCCAGCAGGCCCGCCAGCAGCCGGGCCTCGTCGCCGGCGGCCGCCGAGCCCGGAC
>JAYRFB010000092.1:0-6365 GCA_041908585.1 Candidatus Krumholzibacteriia bacterium | reverse complement strand
CTCGTCGCTCTGCGGTCCCTCGACCGCGAGCCAGCCGTCAGGATCCTCGATGGCCTCGCGCAGGCCGCCGGCCTGCACGCGGCCGAGCTGCGGCACCAGGCGCATTCGAGGCACCGGCCGTCCGCCGCCGGCGGGCAGGCGATACCCGCGCGAGCGTCCCGGCTCCTTGGCCAGCTTGCCCTCGGCCACCAGCGCCTCCAGATGCTGCCGCGCCGACTCGACGGCCTTGAACCCGAGCGCCCGCTGCACCTCGCGCACCGTGGGCGGCGCGCGGGCGGCCAGGCGCTCGCTCACGAAGGCCAGCACCCGGGCGCGGGCGGTGCCGCGGGCAGGGGGAGCTTTCGGGGTGCTGCGCGGGGGCATGGGGGCGGCCTTCCTGTCGTGTGCGGGTTCCTGGCGACGGGGATGATTTAAACAGACAAATGACTGTTTTGTCAATCGGAAAAAACGAAAATATAGCGAATATCGGCCCGGGTGTGCGAACTACAAGGGGTAGGGGTGGGACGGGAAGAAAGGCCACCAGATGTGGCGTGCGCGTGCGCCGGCGCACGCGGAGGCGAACCGGCCAGGTCGCCGGCGGGTCGTCCCGGCGCACACCGGCGAGCGATCCGCGGCCACTCGCCACCCGGTCCTTGACAAGCAAGTAATCACTTACTTATCATGTCGCCATGGAACAGTCCCGCAAACAGACCCCCCGCAAGCCCGCCGCCGCCCGCCGCGAGGAAGTCGCCCAGGCGGCCCTGCGGCTCATCGGCGCGCAGGGTCTGTCCGCCCTGACCACCGCGACCCTGGCGGCCGAGGTGGGCCTGACCACCGGCGCCCTGTTCCGGCACTTCCCATCGCTCGACGCCGTGCTGGCCGCCGCCGTGGCGACTGCAACCGCGCGCGTGGAGTCGACCTTCCCCGCGCCGGACGCGCCGCCGCTGGACCGGCTGCTGGACCTGGCCGAGCGCCGCGTGCGCCTTTTGGCCGACGAGCCGGGCGTCGCCTGGATGCTGCGCTCGGAGCAGGCGCTGCTCTCGCTGCCGGAGGGCGCCGTGGCCGAGCTGCGCGCGCTGGGCCGGCGCTCGCGCGACTTCCTGGTGGCGGCCATCCGCGACGGCGCGCGCGACGGCAGCATCCGCGCCGACATCGAGCCGGAGATCCTTGTCGTCCCCGTGCTGGGGACCATCCACACGCTGGCCGGGCTGTCCGCGGTGCACGGCCGGCGGCGGCGCGCGCGCGACCAGGAGATCGAACAGGTCCTCGGCGCGCTCAGGCGCCTGCTCGCCCCCGTCGCGCGCTGAGGCGCGACGGACCTTCGACGACGACACCAGCCCGGAGGCTGTTGCAATGAACGTGACCACGACCACACCCGTCGGCCGCATCGCGGCCGAGCATCCCCTGGCCACGCGCGTGTTCGCGCGCCACGCGATCGACTTCTGCTGCGGCGGCGGCCGTCCGCTGGACGAGGTCTGCCGCGAGCGCGGCCTGGCCGCCGACGCCGTCGTGACCGAGATCCGCCGCGAGATCGAGACCAGCCCCGACAACCCGGCGCGCTGGGATCAGGCCACGCCGGTCGAGCTGATCGACCACATCCTGCAGGCCTACCACGTGCCCCTGTGGGAGGAGCTGCCGCGCCTGGACGGCATGGCGCGCAAGGTGCTGGACGTGCACCACGACAAGAACCCCGCCGGCCTGACCGAGCTGGTACAGGTTTTCGCCGCGCTGCGCGCGGAGCTGGAGGCGCACCTGCAGAAGGAGGAGCAGATCCTCTTCCCGATGATCCGCCAGGGGCACGGGCGCCAGGCCGGCGGCCCGGTCTCGGTGATGATGCGCGAGCACGACGGCGCCGGCGCCATGCTGCGCCGCCTGCGCGAGCTGACCGATGACTACACCGTCCCGGCCGAGGCCTGCAACACCTGGGCCGCGCTGTGGCACGGCCTGGCCGCTCTGGAGACCGACCTGCACCAGCACATCCACCTCGAGAACAACCTCCTGTTCCCGAAGGTGCTGGCCGGCTGAGCGCCCGCGTCCGTCACAGCCGGCCGGCGTGCGCGCCGCACCCGGTGGCCCTATCATGGCCGCGCCGCGTTCCGGCGGCGACGACCGACCTGCGCCACCCGGGAGACCATGAGATGCCGCGCACGCCGACCACCATCATCCTGCAAGTGATCCTGCTGCTGGTCGGCACGGCGACGCTGATCGCCCCGCCGGCCACGGCAGCGCAGCCCGCCCCGCCGCGTTGGGTCCTCGAACTGGAAGCCGGCCCCGCCTGGCAGACCACCAGCGACGTGCGCATCCCCAACGACGAGAGCGCCACGCGCTTCTCGCTGGTCGACGCCGTCGGCAAGGGCCCCTGGACCGCGGCGCGCGCCTACCTGACCTGGCGTCTGGACGAGAACGACGAGATGCGCGCGCTCTACGCGCCGCTGACCATCGAGGAGCCGGCGCAGCTGGCCGGCGACGTGTCGTTCGCCGGCGGCGCGTTTGCGGCCGGGCCCGCGCAGGCGACGTATAAGTTCAACTCGTACCGCGTCACCTACCGCCACCGCTTCCACGAGGGCGCCCGCTGGACCTGGTGGTGGGGCGGCACGGCGAAGATCCGCGACGCCCGCATCGCGCTGGCGCAGGACGGCGCCGTGGCGGCGAAGGACGACGTGGGCTTCGTGCCGCTGCTGCACGTGGCCGGCGCGTGGCGCCTGTCGCCGGGCTGGTCGCTGCTGCTGGACGTCGACGCCATCGCCGGCGGGCCGGGCCGCGCCGAGGACGCCTCGCTGAAGCTGGCGCGCGATGTGGGCGAGCGCGTGCAGGCGGCCGTCGGCTACCGGCTGGTCGAGGGCGGGGCCGATGTGGATGCGGTGTACACGTTCGCGTGGCTGCATTACGCGGTGGGGTCGGTAAAGGTCGCCTTCTAGGGCGGCTTCAACGGTCCTGTACCGGCTTGCGGGCATGGCCGAATGCCGGGATATGGTCCGCCACTTGTTCCACGACTTGTGCCACCACTTGCGCCGGCGCAAGTCGTCCCGTGGCCGTGAGAATTGCGCCGGCAACCTCGAGCGCAGGTTGGCGCCATGCCGGACGACGGTCGATGCGTTGACTCTCTCCGCACCCCCGCTATTTCCGAGACGGTTGACCGGTCAACGATCTGTCGGCGCCCTTCGTGACCAGTGGCAGGCCCCGAATCGTTGACCGGTCAACCGTCGCGCGGAAGAGCAGACATCACCCCTGCGCCGCGCGCACGAACAGCCACTCGCCCTCCCGCGGCGGCGCCTCGGCCGCCTCCCAGCCCATCGCCGAGAACCCGAGCAGGTCCGCGGGGCCGCGGGCCCCGGTGTCGAGGGCGTGCCGCAGCAGCGCGCCGCGGGCCATCTTGGCGTGCACCACCGGCGCGACCAGCCTGCCGCCGGCGCGTCGCTCCTTGAAGACGGGCCGCACGATCGGCCCGCGCAGCCCCTTCGCGTCGACGGCCAGCAGGTACTCCTGGGAGGCGACGCTCAGCACGGGTTCGCCATCGCGCAGCTCCGCGTTGAGCGCGTCGGTGAGCTGCGCCCGCCAGAACGCGGTGAGGTTCGTCGCGCCCGGCGGCGCGAAGCGGCAACCCATCTCCAGGCGGTAGGCCTCGACGCGGTCGAAGGGGCGCAGCAGGCCGTAAAGGCCCGAGAGGATGCGCAGGCGGCGCCCGGCCCGGCGGCGCCCGGTGGCGTCGAGGGTCGGCGCGTCCAGGTGCTTGAAAACCAGGCCACAGAAGGCGTAGAGCGCGGGGGCGACGGTGGAGTCGGGCCCGCCCCAGAGCTGCAGGCGCAGCCGGGTCTCGTCGGCGAGCTCCGGATTCAGGTCCATCAGGCGGGCGAGGGCGCGCGCGTCGTGCCGCCGCAGGGCCTTCACGAGTCCCCGCGCCGTGTCGGCGAACATGGGGTCGGTCGTGGCCAGGCGGGGCGGCGTCGGCGCCTCGAAGTCCATGAGCTTGGTGGAATTGACGAGCAGCAGCAAGGGTCCCTCCGCCGTGATCGGGTGTCCGGGCCGAAGCATCGCCAAGTTGTACAGCGCAGGCAACCCGGGCCTGCCGCCGCCGTATCAACCCGGTGCCTGAAAGCAGGTTCTCGAAATCCGGAGGCCGCCCGTGCGCCGATTGCTCCCGCTGTTCGCCTGTCTGCTCGCCGCCGCGAGCACCCCTGCTGAAGAAGCTCCGCTCGTCTCCCTCCTCACCGAGACCCCGCCGGTGATCGACGGCGTGCTCGACGATGCCGTGTGGGCCGCCGCTCCCAGCGTCACGGAGTTCCGCACCTTCCATCCGGATTACGGGCAGCGCCCCGACGACCAGACGGTCACCTGGGTCGCCCACGACGCCGAGCACCTGTACTTCGCCTACCGCTGCTATGATTCGGAGCCCGGCAGGATCAAGACCTCGGTTACCGCCCGGGACAACATGGGCTCGGACGACTGGGTCTGCCTGAACCTGGACACCTTCGGCGACAGGCAGGCCCTCTACGCCCTCTACGTGAACCCCAGCGGCATCCAGGGCGACGCCCGCTTCTCCGGTGGCGTGGAGGACTGGAGCGTCGACTTCGTCTGGTCCAGCGCCGGTCGCGTCGACGACGAGGGCTACGCGGTGGAGATCGCGATCCCGCTGCGCAGCATCCGCTACGCCGCGGGCGACCCCACCCGCATGACCGTGTTCTTCGAGCGCAACGTGAGCCGGCGCTCCGAGCACGCGGCCTGGCCCGAGCTCGACCCGGCGTTGGGGATGAACCTGATGATGCAGATGGCGCCCCTGGAATTCGCCGGCCTGCGCGCCCAGCGCCTGGTGGAACTGCTGCCGGCGATCACCCACGCCCGCAGCTACGGCCGCGATCGCGGCGACCTGGAACTGGTGGACCAGACCACGGAGCTGAGCCTCACCGCCAAGGTGGGCCTGACCTCGGACCTCACACTGGACGCCACGGTGAACCCGGACTTCAGCCAGGTCGAGGCCGATGCGGGCCAGGTCGACATCAACCTGCGCTCGCCCCTGTTCTTCACCGAGAAGCGGCCCTTCTTCCTGGAGGGCAGCGACCACTTCCGCGTGGTGGGCTCCGCCGTGTCCGAGGTGGACCCGCTGCGCACCATCGTCCACACGCGCACGATCGTCGACCCGATCGCGGGCCTGAAGCTGGTCGGCAAGACCGGCGAGCGCTCGACGGTCGCCCTGCTCTACGCGGCCGACGAGCGGCCGGGCGGCGGCGAGGACCATGTGCCCGTCCTGCGCTTCAAGCGCGCCTTCGGCAACGACGGCTTCGTCGGCGGCATCTTCACCGGGCGCGAGACCGAAGAGGGCTACAACCGCGTGGCCGGCCTGGACGGCATCGTGCGCACCGGCGGGGCGAATGCCCTGCACTATCAGGCGCTGGCTTCCGACACCGACCGTGGCGACGGGTCCGCCCGGGGTCATGCCCTCGCGGCCCGCTTCGCCCACCAGACGCGCTCCCTGGACTGGACGCTCTCGGTCCGCGACCTCGACGAGAGCTTTGCCGTCGACACCGGCTACCTCACCCGCACGGGCGTCCGCCAGTACGCCGGCCTGTTCAAGCCCAAGCTCTTTCCCGACGTCGATTTCATCCAGCGCATCGATCTCGAGGCCTTCTCGGCCCAGACCGAGGACCTGCCCAGCGACCGGTGGGAGACCTTCAACCACGTCTCGGCCCTGGCCCTGGTCGGCGGCTCGGGGCAGGTGAAGGTGAAGTGGTCGCGGTCCACCGAGGTCTTCGCCGGCCGCACCTTCGACACCGGCGGCTTCCACGTCTTCGCCTCCGCGCAGTTCACCCGGCGCCTGTACGCCGGCGTGCTCTACCGCGACGTGGACGCGATCTACTACGACCCGGCCGCGCCGCTGCAGGGCCACAGCCACCGCCTGACCGCGGACCTGATCGTGCAGCCCACCGACCACCTGGAGCTCTACCTCAACCACGTGCGCTTCGACTTCGAGCGCGACGGCGTCGAGGTGTACGACTACCCCATCACCTACGGCCGCCTGACCTGGCAGCTGGATCGCTCGCTGTTCCTGCGGGGGATCGTCGAGTACAACGAGTACCGCGACGAGCTGACCACCGACCTGCTGGCCTCGTTCACCTGGATCCCCGGCACGGTGGTCCATGCAGGCTACGGCTCGCTGTACGACAAGCTGGCCTGGGACGGGAGCGGCTACGCGCCGGTGGACGACTTCCGGGAGGCCGTGCGCGGCGTGTTCCTGAAGGCTTCGTACCTGTGGCGGGTCTAGGGAGGGATTACCCTGAGTGGCGGGCGCCCCCCCCCAGACGCGCTCCCGTTTTGTGGCCCGGGCCGTTTCCGCCCCGGCGGCCGCGGCGGCCGCGCCCGGGCCGCCCAAGCGCGTGCTGTTGCCCCAGCCG
>JAYRFB010000091.1:0-22576 GCA_041908585.1 Candidatus Krumholzibacteriia bacterium | reverse complement strand
GGTCCGCGGCGGAGGTGCCGCTGCGGTCCACGTGTGGCATGGTGTCGGAGGTCGGGTGAAGATGAAGAAGGCGATGCAGGGACTCGCGACGACGACGTGGACGACGACCAGGACGACGACGTGGACGACGACGTGGACGACGACCTGGACGACGACCTGGACGACGATCTGGCCGGCGATCTGGACAGCGATCGCGCTGGTAGTCGCGCTGGCGCTCCCGGGTTGCGGCGGCGGCAGCGGCGGCACGACGGGGCCCGAGGCGGGCGTGGCGGCCCGCGTCACGGACCTCGAGGCGGTCGCCGGCTCGGCCACGAGCGTGACCCTGGCCTGGACCGTGCCCGCGGACGTGGACAAGGCGGGCGGGTTGGCCTACGACCTGCGCTACGTCACGCTCGGCAACGAGGGCCTGGCCCGCGATGCCTGGTCGGTGGCGGCGGCACCCGTGGCCATGCTGCCCGCGGGCCAGCGCCAGCAGCACACCGTCACCGGACTGGCCGCCGGCGTCACCTACGCCTTCAGCCTGTCGGCGCGCTACGGCACCGGCGCCTGGTCGCAGCCCTCGGCGCCGGCGGTGGGCACCGCCGCCGCGCAGCCCGACATCACGCCACCGGCGCGCGTGCTGGACCTGGTCCAGTTCTCCGGCAACGCCACCGGCGTGACCGTGGCCTGGTCCCTTGCCGGCGACGACACGGTCCACGGCCGCGCCGCCTCGTACGACGTGCGCTACGCCACCGAGCCGCTGACCGCCGGGACCTGGGCGGCAGCCACCGCCGTGACCGCCGTGCCGACGGCGCATCCCAACCCGGCCAAGCTGGTCGTCGCCATCGACGGGCTGGCGTCGGGACAGGCCTACCATGTGGGCCTGAAGGCCATCGACGATGCCGGCCTGGCCTCGGGCATCTCCAACACGATCGTCGTGCAGCCGGGGACCATGCGCACGCTCTACGTGCGCGAGGACGGCACCGGCGACTACGCGAAGCTCAACGACGCGATCCAGGCCGCGGTGGCGGGCGACATCGTGCTGGTGGCGCCCGGCCGCTACACCTGGACCAACCAGGGCGACGGCGATCCCGTGCAGGGCCTGTTCATCGTGCTGCGCGACCAGACCGACTTCACGATCCGCGGCGAGGGCGGCGCCGACGTCACGATCCTGGACGCCGAGGGCGAGGGCCGCGTGCTGTACGTGCAGGGCGGCACCTTCGGCTCGGGCGAGGAGCGCACCTGGGCCGGCGTGACCATCGAGGGCTTCACCTTCACCGGCGGCGTGGCGCCGGGAGTGCCGGGCGAGCTGGGACCGCCCTGGGCCGGCGCCGGCATCGCGCTGCACCTGACCGACACGCTGGTGCGCGACTGCGTCTTCCGCGGCAACACCGCCGTCGAAGGCGGCGCCGTCTGGATGGGCGGGCAGGGCGGCTCGCGCCTCGAGAACTGCCTGGTCGAGGGCAACACGGCGCAGTACGGCGGCGGCGTCTACCTGGTCAACAGCGAACCCGTGATGGGCATCAGCGGCTGCGTCATCCGCGACAACTCGGCCTCGATCGCCGGCGGCGGGATCTACCTGTACAACGTCGGGCTGGAGATGGAGGCCACGCTGGTCCTTGGCAACGCGGCCTTCGACCGCGGCGGCGGCATGTACGTGGCGCAGCTCCACGACGGCAGCTGGATCGAGCGCTGCTCGATCCTCGCCAATTCGGCACCCGTCGCCGGCGGCGTGCGCCTGGCCTACCCGATGACCCTGGCCTTCGCCCGCAACCTGGTCGCCCACAACGCGGGGGGCGCCGGGATCGACGCGGTCGTCTCGGGCACCGGCTCCGGCGCCGTGCTCGAGGCCCGCTGCACGCTGCAGTACGGCAATGGCGGCGGCAACGCGCTGCCGTTCGGCGCGGTGGACCTGGGCGGGAACTTCGTCGCCGACCCGCTGCTGTGCAGCGACGGGTACAGCCCCTCGGCCGCCTCGCCGTGCCTGCCCGCCAACCGGGTCGACATCCATGACTGCGGAGTGATCGGCGCGCGCGACCAGGGTTGCGGCGGCTGAGGAGGCGGGCGGTGACCATCGAAGGCCCCCACGGCCCGGTCGAGCTGGACGACCGGGGCTACCTCCGCGACGGCAGCGCCTGGACGCCCGAGCTCGCGGCGGTCCTGGCGGCGCGCGACGGCCTGCGGTCGCTGTCGCCCGACCACTGGCGCATCATCGAGGCGCTGCGCGCCCACCATGCCGCGCGCGGCGTGCTGCCGCCGGTCCGCGAGCTGTGCCGCGCGACGGACCTGACCCTCAAGCGCATCTACGAGCTGTTCCCCAAGGGACCCGGGCAGGACGCCTGCCGCGTGGCGGGGCTGCCGAAGCCGGATGGCTGCGTCTAGCCGGCGCTGCTGCGGACGCGGCGCGGCCCGGTGGCGACAGGCGCCGGCTGGCAGCACGGGCACCAGCAGCTGGAGCGGCCGCCGATGACGAGCCGCTCGATGGCGGCCCCGCAGTCGCGGCAGGGTTCGCCGGCGCGGCCGTACACGCGCAGCTTGCGGCGGAAGTTGCCCGGCTGGCCATGGAAGTTGCGGAAATCCAGGAACGTGGTGCCGCCGTGGTCGATCGCCAGTCGCAGCACCTGCTTCGCGCGCCTGAGCACCTCGCGCAGCGTCGCCTCTTCCAGGTCGCGCGGAAGGGCCAGCGGGTGCACGCCGGCCAGGAACAGCGACTCGTCGGCGTAGATGTTGCCCAGGCCGGCGGCCACACCCTGGTCCAGCAGCACGCTCTTGATCGGCGCGCCGCGCCCGCGGACGCGCGCCAGCCAGTCGGCCGTCCTCACGGTCAGCATGTCGGGGCCGACGTGGGCCAGCGCCTGCGGCGCCGTCGCGTGCTCGACCAGCGTCAGGCGGCCGAACTTGCGCACGTCGCGGAAGTGCACGATGCGGCCCTCGAAGTCGAAGGTCGCGTGCACATGGCGGTCGGGGACGTAGTCGGGCTGCGCGAGGAACTGGCCCGTCATGCGCAGGTGGATCATCAGGTGCGTGTCGGCGGCGCCCGGCGCCGCGAAGCGCGCGATCAGGTACTTGCCGTGGCGATGCAGGTCCTCCAGCCGGCGGCCGACCAGCGCAGCGCGCGCCGCCCGCGCCGAGGGCTCGAAGACCCCGCCCCAGCGCACGCTCAGGGCGGTCAGCCGGCGGCCCGCCAGCCCGGCGGCCAGCTCTCGGCCGACCGATTCGACCTCCGGCAGTTCCGGCACTACAACCCCCGCTCGCTCTTGACCCGCTCGTAGGCCGCGTTGATGGCGCGCATCTTCTCGTCGGCGAATTTCCGGAAGTCCTCGCCCATGCCCTTGTTCACGACCACGTCGGGGTGGTATTCGCGGGCCAGCCGACGGTAGGCCTTCTTCACCTCGTCGTCGCTGGCGGCGCGCGTCAGGCCCAGGACCTTGTAGCTGGCATCGGGGTCCTCGCGCGGGGCGAACATGGCGGCGGCGGTCTCGTAGTCGCGCGCGGACATGCCCAGCTCGCGGGCGATCGAGCGCAACAACCTCTCCTCCGCCGGGTGCAGGCCGGCGTCGGCCGAGGCCACGCTCATCAGCAGCGACATCAGGTCGACCAGCCGGTCGGGCTGGTGGCCGATCAGCGCGCGCACCTGGCGGGCGAAGTCCTCGGCCGGCACGCTGGAGTCGCGCGCCTCATTGAACAGGCGGGCGGCCACGCGCCGGTCGTCGGCGCTCATGCCCAGGCGGTCGCGCAGGAAGGCGTCGAACGAGCGGACCTCGGGCTCGGTGACCCGACCGTCGGCCTTGGCCACCTTGGCCGCCAGGCTGATCATCGCCACGAGGAAGGCCTGCTGGGCCTGGCGCGCGTCGCGCACGGGCTCGCCGTAGGGATCGCCGCCGGGACGTGGCGGGTAGCCCGGACCCCGGCCCGGGGCGCGGACGGGTCCCTCGCCGATGTTGGCGCCGATCGCCCCGCCCACGATGGCGCCCAGCGGCCCGAACATCATGAAGCCGAGGCTTCCGCCCAGCAACGTGCCCAGCAATCCCATGATCGGTGCGCCTTTCGGTCGATTCGCGGTCGGCCCCGCATGATACGGCCCCGGCCGTCCCCGGGCAACCGGCCCGCCGGCGCCGGCCCCGCGGGCGGCAGCCTCGCGGGCGCCGCAACATACCGTTCAAGATAACCTTATGACGGTCGATATGTTCGCGTACTCGAGGGGCGCCGTGCCCGATGCGGCGTCCGGTCACCATGCGCGAGCCCCGGGGCGCGCCGAGAGCGGGGAACGAGCCATGAACATCCTGGTCGTGGAAGACGATTTCGTCAGCCGGCGGCTGCTGTGCCGCTACCTGGAGAAGGTGGGCAACTGCGACGTGGCCATCAACGGCGCCGAGGCGGTGGCCGCCGTGCACGATGCGCTGCACGACGGCGATTACTACGACCTGATCTGTCTCGACATCATGATGCCCGGCATGGGAGGGCAGGAGGCGCTGGCGGCGATCCGCACCCTGGAACTTGAGCACGGCATCCAGGTCGGGCAGGGCGCGCGGGTCATCATGACCACGGCGCTGGAGGACCATGTCAACGTTCGCCAGGCGTTCAAGGCCTCGGCCGACGGCTACGTGGTCAAGCCCATCGAGAAGCTGAAGCTCTTCAAGCTGCTGGCCGAACTGGGGCTCCCCGTCGCGGTGGCCGGCTGAGGCCATGGCGCCCACCCTGGCACCGCCGCGCGCCGAGGCGCCGGAGCAGCGCATCAGCGATCGCGAGTTCAACGCGATCCGCGAGTTGGTCTACGCGCGCTTCGGGATCAACCTGGGCGACCACAAGAAGAGCCTGGTGGTCGGGCGCCTCCAGAAGGTGCTCATGCAGCGCGGGTTCCGCACGTTCCAGGAGTACTACGACTGGCTGCGGGGCGACCCCTCGGGCGAAGGCCTGGAGGAGCTGGCCAACCGCATCACGACCAACCACACGTTCTTCAACCGCGAGCCGGCGCACTTCGAGTACTTCGCGGGCACTCTGCTGCCGCAGCTCGTGGCGCGCCGCCGCGCCGAGAACCGGCGCGAGCTGCGGTTCTGGTGCGCCGGCTGCTCCTCGGGCGAGGAGCCCTACACCCTGATGATGCTGATGCGCGAGCACCTGGGCGCCGAGGCCGCCGGCTGGAAGACCATCCTGCTGGCCACGGACCTGTCGGCCACCGTGCTGCGCAAGGCCATCATGGGCGTGTACGATGCCGAGCGCGTCAGCCAGCTGCCGGTGAACCTGCGCCGCCGCTGGTTCGTGCCGCAGGGCGACGGACACGTGCGCGTGCACGACGAGATCCGCAACGCCGTGATCTTCCGCCGACACAACCTGATGTCGGCCGCATTCCCGTTCCGCCACCAGTTCGATGCCGTCTTCTGCCGCAACGTCATGATCTACTTCGACCAGCCGACGCGGCTGGAACTGGTGCGCAAGTTCCACCAGCACACGGCGCCGGGCGGCCACCTGTTCATCGGACATTCCGAGACGCTGGGCCGCGACGAGACGCCGTACGAGTACGTGATGCCCGCATTGTACCGCAAGCGCCCTCTGGGCTGAGGAGGCAACCATGGCCAGGATCCTGATCGCCGAGGACGACCCGATGGTGCGCCGCACCATCGCCAAGGGATTGGCGACGCTTCGCCACGACCTGCTGTTCGTCAGCGATGGCATCCACGCCGTCGACGTGCTCCGCTGCAACCCGGGCTTCGACCTGGTCATCTCCGACATCTCCATGCCGCTCCTGGACGGCCGGCAGCTGGTGGGCACCCTGGCGCGCGACCCGTCGCTGGGCGGCATGCCCGTGCTGATCATGTCGGGTGTCGTCGGCGTGCGCGACATCGCCGACCTGCTCGAGATGGGCGCCACGAAGTTCCTGGCCAAGCCCCTGAACATGGCGGTCCTGCGCGAGGACGTGACCCACTGCCTGGACCTGCGTTCGGCGGGCGTCCGCTAGGCGCCGCCCCGCGCGGGCGGTTGGCAAGGGCCCGATTCCGTCCTATCGTGCGCACCTGGCCCGGGCGGCGCCGCCGCCCCATCCGGAGAGGACCGCCCGCCATGTGGATCGATCGTCCCGCCCTGTTCGCCGCCCCCGACGAGGGGGGCGGCTCGCCGCTCGAGCGCGACCGGATCGAGGCCCGCTACAAGTGGCGCCCCGACCTGATCTACGCCGACTGGGCGGCCTGGGACGCCGACTTCGCCGCGCTGGAGGGCGTCCTGCCGGGCCTGGCCGCCCGGCAGGGCACGCTGGCCGCCTCGGGCGCCGCGCTCCTGGGGGCGATCGAAGCCACCCACGACGCGCGGCGGCGGCTCGAGCGCCTGCTCATCTACGCCAACCTGCGCAGCGACGAGGATACCCGAGATGGCGACCACACGGCGCGCAAGGGCCGCGCCGCCAGCCTGTCGGTGCGCTACGCGGAGGCCGTCAGCTGGTTCGAGTCGGAGGTGCTGGAGATCGAGCCGTCGCGGCTGGCGGACCTGGTCGCCGCCGAGCCCGGGCTGGCTGCTTACGCGCACTTCTTCGACAACATCCACCGCGGGCGCGCCCACACGCTGCCGGCCGAACAGGAGGCGCTGCTGGCCGGAGCCGGCCTCATGGCGCGCGGCGCCGGCCAGGTCTTCAACGCCTTCGACAACGCCGACCTGAAACTGGGCGAGGTCACGGACGAACAGGGGCGCCGCGTCACGCTCACCAAGGCCCGCCACCAGAAGTTCATGAAGTCCGCCGACCGCCGCCTGCGCCGCGACTCCTACGAGATGTTCCTGGACGCCTACGGCGCAATGCAGAACACGCTGGCGGCCAACCTCGATGCGAACGTCAAGAACCACGTCTTCTTCGCCCAGGCTCGCCGGCACGGGAGCGCGCTGGAGGCGGCGCTGCACCCGGACGGGGTGCCTCCCTCGGTGTTCCATTCGCTGGTCGAGTCGGTCGGCGCGCACACGGACGTCATCCATCGCTACACGGCGCTGAAGAAGCGCGTCCTGGCCCTCGATCCCCTGCGCGAGCACGACCTGGCTGCGCCGCTGTTCGCCGACGGCGAGTTCAGCTTCGACTACGACGAGGCCTGCGCCATGCTGCTGCGGGCGTTCGCGCCGCTGGGGCCGGGCTATGTGGAGACGGTGCGGGGCGGCATCGAGGGCGGCTGGATCGACGTCCACGAGAACGCGGGCAAGCGCAGCGGCGGCTACTCCAGCGGTTCCTACGACACGCCGCCGTTCATCCTGCTGAACTGGAGCGGGCAGCTGGGCGACACCTTCACGCTGGCCCACGAGCTGGGGCACTCGCTGCATACCTGGCTGGCCGCGCGCCACCAGCCGTACGTCTACGGCGACTATCCCATCTTCACCGCCGAGGTGGCCTCCACCTTCAACGAGCTGCTGACGATGGACCACCTGCTGCGCACGACGGCCGACCCGCGCCGCCGCCTCTACCTGCTGGACTACCACCTCTCGCAGATCAACAACACGGTCTTCCGGCAGACGATGTTCGCGGAGTTCGAGCTGCGCATCCACCAGGCCGGCGAGCTCGGCGAGACGCTGACGGCCCCGTGGCTGAACGCGCTGTACCTGGAGCTGCTGCGCAAGTACTGGGGGCCGGACGTCGAATTCGATCCCGCGCGCAGCCCGCTCACCTGGAGCCGCATCCCGCACTTCTTCTACAACTTCTACGTCTACCAGTACGCCACGGCCTACTCCGCCGCCGTGGCGCTGTCGCGCAAGGTGCTCCAGGGCGGGCCCGCCGAGCGGGAACAATACCTGGACATCCTGCGTTCGGGGTGCAGTCGTTATCCCGTCGAGACGGTGCGCCTGGGCGGCGTCGACCTGGCCTCGCCCGGCCCGATGCGCGATGTCATCGCCCTGTTCGGCGAGCTCGTGGACCAGGTCGAATCCCTGCTGGAGACGTGACCATGAAGCGCCTGCCGAGCCCCGTTCGCCTGTCCGTCCTGGCCGTGGCCGGCGCGTTGGCGCTGTCCGTGGCGGTGCCCGCCGTCCCGGCGACGGCGGCGTTGCCGAAACCGGCCGTGCCCCCGGCCCCCGGGGCCGGCAGCCGGCAGGCCAAGCTGGAGGAGCTGCCCGACAGCCTCAACCCCGTCGAGTTCGCGTCGCCCGAGGGCCAGTTCCGCACGACGTTCCCGACCGGCTGCGCGCGCCTGCTCACGAAGCGCAACACGTCGCCTGACGACCCGCAGGATGTCGAGGTGCGCCTGGTGTTCGCGACCTGCGACCGCCACGGCCGCAAGGACGAGGGCTGCCTGGTCAATGCGCGCCTCGGCGCGCTGGGTGACGAGAGCGGCCAGGCCGCGGTCGACCGCGTGCTGAAGGTCGTCGGCGAGCTGCTCGCCAGCTACGGCGTGACGCCGACCCGGCAGGTCCCGCTCAGCCGCGACTTCGGCCCGCACGGCAAGGTCGAGGGGCTGGACGTGCTGGCCGAGGCCGCCGGCGGCACCGGCGACGTCTGGATCCGCGGCCTCATGCGCGGCCGGGACATGTACTTCCTGGTGGCCTGGAAGGCCGAAGGCGGGCTGTTCGAGGATCCCGAGTACGCCGTCTTCTTCAACGATTTTCGGCCGTGGGTGGAATGACGCCGTCGGTCATTCTCGTCTAAGTGATTTTTCCGTAAATAGTTAAGCAATTCGACCTCGGTGACCACGCCGGAGCGCCGCCTTGATTGGCGCTTGACTTTCGTTGTGAAATAAATCACAATGTGAAGTAAGTCACAGGAGCTGCCGATAACGTTTCCGGCCGCCGTGAGGATGACGACCGCTCCCCGGGGAGGATCGATGAAACCGAAGCAGCCGACCGACCTGATGGCCCCGCCGGCCAGCCCGGCGTCCAGCGGCAGCGCCTCCGGGCGCGGCACCGGCGCCGCCGGTCCCGGCGCCCTGTCCGAGAAGCACGTCGCCCGCCTGAGCGTTTATCGCCGCCTGCTGCAGGACCGGCCCGCGGGCTCGCCGACCGAGATCTACTCGCACGACCTGGCCGCGATGTCGCGCAGCACCGCGGCGCAGGTGCGCCGCGACCTCATGACCATCGGCTTCACGGGCAGCCCGGCGCGCGGTTACCGGGTGGACCAGCTGGTCGAGGCCATCGGTCGCACGCTCGATGCGCCCAGCGGCCAGGGAGCCGCGCTGTGCGGCGTGGGCAACCTCGGCCGCGCGCTCCTGGACTACTTCACCATCTGGCGGCCGCAGCTGCGCATCGTCGCCGCCTTCGACACCGACCCGGCCAAGAGCGGGCGCGTGATCCACCGCTGCCGCGTGCACCCGCTGGCCGATCTCGAGGCCGTCGTGCGCGCGCAGGGCATCAGCGTGGGCGTGATCACGGTGCCGGCGTCCTCGGCGCAGCGAGTGGCCGAGATGATGCTCGCGGCAGGCGTGCGCGGGTTCCTCAACTTCGCGCCCACGCCGCTGCACCTGCCGGCCGACGCGTACGTCGAGGAGATGGACATCACCACGTCGATGGAGAAGGTCGCCTACTTCGCGCGGAACCTGCCGGGTGCCGCGGCCACGGAGAAGCCATGATGCTGCAGCAGCTGACCATGAGCGATGCGGAAACCGCGACCGTCGAGGCCGTGCTGGCGCGCTGGCCGCTGGCGGGACGCGACGCGCTGATCCCGGTCCTGCAGGACGTGCAGGAGCACTGCGGCTACCTGCCGCGCGAGGCGATGCTGCGGATCAGCCGCCACCTGGACGTGCCCGCGAGCAAGGTCTACGGCGTGGCCACGTTCTACAACCAGTTCCGCTTCCAGGCGCCGGGCCGCCACCGCATCCAGGTCTGTCGCGGCACCGCCTGCCATGTCAAGGGCTCGGCCGCCGTGCTGGAAGCGCTCTGCCGCCACCTGAAGATCCGGCCGGGCCAGACGACGAAGGACGGCGAGTTCAGCCTGGAGGTCGTCGCCTGCATCGGCGCCTGCGGGCTGGCTCCCGTCATCGCCATCGACGGCGAGTTCCACGCGGGCGTGACGCCCGACGCGGTGGCGGGCATCCTCGCCCGCTGCGCCGAGCCGGAGGTCAAGCATGCCTGAGCAGGCCTTCTTCCGCTGCTGCCACCGCTGCTGGCACTCGGCCGAGATGCCCTGCCCCGAGGTGGTGGCCTGCCGCACCGCCGGCCCGCTGTGCCATGACGACGCGGCCTGCTTCGCGCGCCTGAAGGCCGCGGCGGCGCCGCACGCCGGCGTGCCCCGCATCCGCGTCGGCACGGGCACGTGCGGGCTGGGCGCCGGCGCCGGGCGCACGCTGGCGGCCGTGCGCGACTGGCTGCGGGAGCACGAGGTCGTCGCCTGCGTCAGCGAGGTGGGCTGCATCGGCTACTGCGTCGGCGAGCCCCTGGTGGACATCGAGCTGCCCGGCCGCACGCGCGTGGCCTGGCAGCACGTGACCGCCGAGCGGGTGCCGGCGCTGCTCGGGGCCGCGCTGGCCGGCGAGCCCCCGCTGGCGGGCGTGCTGGGCCAGCTGCGCGGCGCCGCCGACGAGCCTGCGCGCGAGCCGTGGCCCGGCCTGCCGTTCCTGGACGAGCACCCGTTCTTCGCGCCCCAGACGCGGTGGGTGCTGGCGAACTGCGGGATCATCGATCCCGACTCCCTGGACGAGTACCTGGCGCGCGGCGGCTATCGCGCGCTGTCGAAGGTCCTCCAGTCGTGGACGCCCCACGAGGTCGTGTCCGAGGTGCTGTCCAGCGGGCTGCGCGGCCGGGGCGGCGGCGGCTTCCCCACCGGTCGCAAGTGGGGGCTGGCCCTGGACGCGCCCGGCGAGCACCGCTACCTGATCTGCAACGCCGACGAGGGCGACCCGGGCGCGTTCATGGACCGCGCCGTCATCGAGGGCGACCCGCACCGCCTGCTGGAAGGCATGGCCATCGCGGCCTACGCCATCGGCGCGCAGAACGCCTACGTCTACATCCGCGCCGAGTACCCGCTGGCCGTGCGGCGGCTGCACACCGCGATCGCGGCGGCCCGCGCCTGCGGCCTGCTCGGGCGCAACATCCTGGACAGCGGCTTCAGCCTGGAGATCAAGGTCAAGATGGGCGCCGGCGCCTTCGTCTGCGGCGAGGAGACGGCGCTCATCCACTCCATCGAGGGCAAGCGCGGCATGCCGCGCCCGCGGCCGCCGTTCCCCGTCGCGAAGGGCCTGTTCGGCAAGCCGACGGTGATCAACAACGTCGAGACGCTGGCCAACGTGCCGGGGATCCTGGACCACGGCGCCGACTGGTTCGCGGCGCTGGGCACCGAGTCCAGCAAGGGCACCAAGGTGTTCGCGCTGTCGGGTCGGGTCGAGCGCACGGGCCTGGTCGAGGTGGCCATGGGCACCTCGATCCGCGACATCGTCTTCGCCGTCGGCGGCGGCATCCCGGACGGGCGGCGGTACAAGGCGGTGCAGATCGGCGGGCCCTCGGGCGGTTGCATCCCCGAGTCGCACCTCGACACGCAGGTCGACTACGCGTCGCTGCAGCAGGTGGGCGCCATGATGGGCTCGGGTGGCCTGGTCGTCATGGACGAGGGCACCTGCATGGTCGACGTGGCGAAGTTCTTCATGGACTTCATCCAGCGCGAGAGCTGCGGCAAGTGCATCCCCTGCCGCGAGGGCACGCGCCACATGCTGGAGATCCTGCAGGCGATCACGCGCGCCCGCGGCAGCGAGGACGAAACCAGGACGCTCGAGCGCTTCCAGGGCGTGGTCAACCTGACGCGGCTGGCGCGCGTGATCCAGGACACCAGCCTCTGCGGGCTGGGCCAGAGCGCGCCCAACCCCGTGCTGTCGACGTTGCGCTGGTTTCCCGAGGAGTACGAGGAACACGTCTTCGATCGCCACTGCCGCGCGGGCGTCTGCCTGGAACTGCGCCACTACCACATCGACGAGGAGAAGTGCAAGGGCTGCGGACTCTGTCGCAAGCGTTGCCCGACGGGGGCGATCGTCGGGTCGCCGCGCGAGCCGCACTTCATCCGCGAGGAGAAGTGCATCGCCTGCGGGGCCTGCGTGGAGGCCTGCCACCTGGAAGCCGTGCTGGCGGACTGAGGAGACGACATGCCGACGATCAGCATCAACGAGCACGAGGTCCAGGCCCGCGAGGGCGAGACGGTCCTGGAGGCCTGCGAGCGCCACGGCGTGCGCATCCCCACCCTGTGCCACCTCAAGCACCTGACGCCGACGGGCGCCTGCCGCCTGTGCGTGGTGGAAGTGGAGGGGCAGCGCGCGCTGGTGCCCAGCTGCGCCTGGCCGGTGGCCGACGGCATGAAGGTGCGCACGCACTCGGCGCGGGCGGTGGAGGCGCGGCGCGTGGTGGTGGAGCTGCTGCTGGCCAACCACCCGGACGAATGCCTGTACTGCAGCCGCAACACCGACTGCGACCTGCGCGGGCTGGCGGCCGAGCTGGGCGTGCAGGGCCGCCGCTTCTTCGGCGCCAAGCTGGCGCGCCAGAAGGACGCGGGCAGCCCGGCCATCATCCGCGACCCGGCCAAGTGCATCCTCTGCGGCCGCTGCGTGCGCGTTTGCGAGGAGGTGCAGGGCGTCGGCTGCCTGGACTTCATCGGCCGCGGCAGCGCCACCACCGTGGGCCCGGCTCTGGACCAGGGCCTGAACGTCTCCAGCTGCGTGAACTGCGGGCAATGCCTGCTGGTCTGCCCGACGGGCGCCCTGAGCGAGCATCCCTCGCTGTCGCCGGTGCTGGCGGCGCTGGCGGATCCCGAGCGCACCGTGGTCGTGCAGCACGCGCCCGCCGTGGCGCTGACCCTGGGCGAGGAGTTCGGCCTGAAGCCCGGCGCCGACGTGGCCGGCCTGCTGAACGCGGCGCTGCGGCGGCTGGGCTTCGCGCGCGTCTACGAGACGGCCTTCGCGGCCGACCTGACCGTGATGGAAGAGGCCTCGGAGCTGGTCCGGCGCCTGCAGCAGGACGGGCCGCTGCCGATGTTCACCAGCTGCTCGCCGGGCTGGATCAAATACGTCGAGCAGTTCCATCCCGGGTACATCCCCAACCTCTCGACCTGCAAGAGCCCGCAGATGATGCTGGGTGCCCTGCTCAAGAGCCCGCGCGCGACCGCGGCCGGGCTGGATCCCGAGCGCCTGTTCAGCGTCTCGATCATGCCCTGCGTGGCCAAGAAGTTCGAGGCCGCGCGCCCCGAGCTGCACACCGACGGTGTGCCCGACGTGGACGCCGTGCTGACCACGCGCGAGCTGGTCGGGCTGCTGCGGCAGCGCGGCCTGGACCTGGCGCGGCTTTCGCCCGAGCCGGCCGACGACCCGTTCGGCACGCGCAGCACGGCCGGGCGCCTGTTCGCCGGCAGCGGCGGCGTCATGGAGTCCGCCCTGCGCACGGCGCACTGGCTGCTGACGGGGACCGACGCGGCGGAGCTGAAGGTGCAGGCCGTGCGCGCCGGCGACGGCGTGCGCGAGGTGCGCCTGCGTGTGGGCGGCCTGGAGCTGGGCGCCGCCGTGGTCAGCGGCCTGGCCCAGGCCAAGGCGCTCCTGGCCCAGGTGCGTGCCGGCCGCAGCGACCTGCACTTCATCGAGGTCATGACCTGCCCGGGCGGCTGCCTGAACGGCGGCGGACAGGTGCGGGCGGCCTCGGGCGAGGCGCTGCGCGCCCGCCAGCAGGCCCTCTACGCGCTGGACCGTGAGGGCGCCGTGCGCACGGCGCACGCCAACGAGTCCATCCGCCTCCTCTACGACGAGTTCCTGGGCGCCCCGCTCGGCGAGAAGAGCCATCACTTCCTGCACACGCACTACGCCCCGCGCGAGGTCGTGCGATGAGCGAACGGCACAAGCTCTCGCTGGTCTCGACCATCCGCGAGCGCTGCCGCGTCTGCTACACCTGCGTGCGCGAGTGCCCGGCCAAGGCCATCCGCATCGCCGGCGGGCAGGCCGAGGTCATCGACGCGCGCTGCATCGGCTGTGGCAACTGCGTGCGCGTCTGCTCGCAGGGCGCCAAGCGCGTGCTGGACTCGGTGGACGGCGTGCGCGAGCTGCTGGCCGGCCCGGCGCCGGTGGCCGCCTGCGTGGCGCCGGCCTTCCCGGCCGAGTTCACCGAGCTGGACCCGCCCGCGCTGGCGGGGATGCTGCGCGCGCTCGGCTTCGCCTCGGTGCACGAGGTCGCCTTCGGCGCCGACCTGGTGGCGGCCCGCTACCGCGAGCTTCTGGACGCCGACCCCTCGCGCCGCTGGATCGCTACCACCTGCCCGGCTGTCACCAGCTACGTCGAGCGCTTCCACCCCGACCTGGTCTCGCACCTGGCCCCGGTGGTCTCGCCGATGATCGCCACGGCACGGGCGCTGCGCCGCCTGCACGGGGACGGGCTGCGCGTCGTCTTCATCGGGCCCTGCCTGGCCAAGAAGGAGGAGGCCGTCGCCGACCAGGTCGTGGGCGAGATCGACGGCGTGCTGACCTTCGCCGAGCTGCGGCGCATGTTCGCCGAGTCGGGCGTGACCGCCGCCGGCAGCGAGCCCGGCGACTTCGACGCGCCGCGGGCCGGAACGGGCGCATTGTTCCCGCTCTCGCGCGGCATGCTCGCGGCCGCGGGCATCGACGACGACCTGGTCCAGGGACGCATCGTCGCGGCCGGCGGCCACGGCGAGTTCCAGGAAGTGATCCGGGAGTTCGACGCCGCCGACCTGGAGGTCCAACTGCTGGAGGTGCTCTGCTGCTCCGGCTGCGTCATGGGTCCGGGCATGACCACGCAGGCCCCGGCCTGGAGCCGCCGCCAGCGCATCTCGCGGCACGCGCAGGCCGCGCTGGGGCGCGAGGGCGCGCGCGACGCGGCCGCCCGCGACCGCGAGGCGGCCGCCGGGCTGGATCTCTCGCGCGGCTACGCCGCGGACGACCAGCGCCTGGTGGCGCCGTCGGCCGAGGAACTGCAGGGCATCCTGGAGCGCATGGGCAAGCGCCAGCCCGGCGACGAGCTGAACTGCGGCGCCTGCGGCTACCCGACCTGCCGCGAGCACGCGCTGGCGATCCACGAGGGGCTCGCCGAGAACGAGATGTGCCTGCCCTACACCATCGACGAGCTGCGCCGCGCCGTCGACGAGCTGGCCGTCTCGCACGCGCAGCTGGCCAGCGCCCAGGAGGCGCTGGTGCACAGCGAGAAGCTGGCCTCGATGGGCCAGCTTGCCGCCGGCATCGCCCACGAGGTGAACAACCCGCTGGGCGTGGTGCTGATGTACTCGCACATGCTGCTCGAGGAGACGGACGCCGCCTCGCCGCTGCGGCCGGAACTGGCCACCATCGTCGAGCAGACCGACCGCGCCAAGCGCATCGTGGCGGGCCTTCTGAACTTCGCGCGGCAGAACAAGGTCGTGCACACCGTCGTGGATGCCCGCGAGGTCGTGGCGCGCGCCCTGAGGGCCGTCGCGATCCCGGCAGGCATCGAGCTGGTCGTCGAGCACGAGGGCCAGGCGGCCGTCGAGCTGGATGCGGACCAGATCGCGCAGGTCCTGATCAACCTGCTGGCCAATGCGGTGGCGGCCATGCCCGACGGCGGCCGGCTCCTGGCGCGCAGCGAGGGCACCGGCCAGGAGGTGCGCTTCATCGTCACGGACACCGGCACGGGCATCGCGCCGGAGAACCGTGGTCGCATCTTCACGCCCTTCTTCACCACCAAGAAGGCCGGCCAGGGCACGGGACTGGGCCTGGCCGTCAGCTACGGCATCGTCAAGATGCATCGCGGCGACATCCGCGTGATCTCGAACACCGACCCGGCCGCCGGACCCACGGGCACCACCTTCACGGTGGTGCTGCCGGCGCGCCGGCCCGTGAACGGGGAGAGGACAACATGAGCAGCGACAAGCCCCTGGTGCTGGTCGTGGACGACGACGAGGACTTCCGCCGCCAGCTCGGGATGCAGCTCGAGGCCGCCGGCTACGCCGTGATCCAGGCGCCCGGCGAGGCCGCGGCCGAGAGGATCCTGGCGGAGACCAGGCCCGACCTGGCCATCGTCGACCTGATGATGGAGCACGCCGACGGCGGCTTCGTGCTGAGCTACCGCCTCAAGAAACGCTATCCCGACGTGCCGGTGGTCATGGTGACGGGCGTCGCGCACGAGACCGGCCACGACTTCACCACCGACACGGCGGCCGAACGGGCCTGGATCAAGGCCGACGCCGTGCTGGTCAAGCCGGTGCGATTCGAGCAGCTGAAGCGCGAGCTGTCGCGCCTGCTGCCGCGGGAGTGACCATGACCACGTTGAAGGTCCTCATCGTCGACGACGAGCTGACCATGCGGGCGGCCGTGCGGCGCGCGCTGGAGCGGCACGAGGTGACGCTGCCCGAGCTGGAGGGCACCTGCCGCTTCGAGGTCCTCGAAGCGGGCAGCGCCGAGGAAGGGCTGGAGATCATCGACGGCCGGGCGCCGGACCTGGTGCTGCTGGACCACCAGCTGCCGGGCATGTCCGGCGTGGAGCTGCTGGCGGTGCTCGCGGAACGCCAGCCGGCACCCGAGTTCCTGACGGTGATGATGACCGCCTACGCCACGCTGGAGAACGCCGTGCTGGCCACCAAGCGCGGCGCCGAGGACTTCCTGGCCAAGCCGTTCACCCCCGACGAGCTGCGGGCGGTGGTCGACAAGACCGCGCGCCACCTGCTGGTCACGCGCGAGGCTCGCCGCCTGGCCCGCGAGAAGAGCCAGGTGCGCTTCCAGCTGCTGTCGGTGATCGTGCACGAACTGAAGGCGCCGCTCAACGCCATCCAGGGCTACCTGTGGATCCTGAAGGACCTGCCGCCGGACGACGACCCGGCGGTGCAGGAGAAGGCCATCGACCGCTGCCTGGTGCGCATCGAGGGCATGCGCAAGCTGGTCATGGACCTGCTGGACATGACGCGGCTGGAGTCGGGGCAGAAGCGGCGGGAGCTGGCGCTGCTGGACCTGCGCGAGGCGGCGCGGGGCGCGCTCGATTCGGTGGCGCCGGAGGCCGCCGCCAGGGGAATCAGCTTGAACCTCGCCGCACCCCAGGAGGTTCCCGTCGTTGCCGACCGCGGCGAGATGGACATCGTCATGAACAACCTGGTGACCAACGCCGTGAAGTACAACCGCGACGGCGGGCGGGTGGACGTGACGCTGTCGTGCGCCGACGGCCGCGCGCGCGTGGTCGTGGCGGACACCGGCATCGGGTTGGCCCCGGAGGACCGCGCCCGGCTGTTCGGCGAGTTCGTGCGCATCCGCAACGACCAGACGCGCGACATCGCCGGCAGCGGCCTGGGCCTGTCGATCCTCCGCAAGCTGGCCCGCCTGTACGGGGGCGACGTTTCCGTCGCCAGCGAGCCGGGCGTCGGCTCCACCTTCACCGTCGAGCTGCAGTGCGAGCCGACCGCGGCCCTTCTCGAGAGCACGCTGGCCACGGCATGATCGACCGCGACGGCATCCTGGGCTGGCTGCGCGAGCACGACGAGGCGCGCCTGGCGGAGCTGTGGGCGGAGGCGGACGCGACGCGCCGCCGCTCCGTCGGCGATGCCGTCCACCTGCGCGGCCTGGTCGAGGTCTCCAGCCACTGCGTGCGCGCCTGCGCCTACTGCGGCCTGCGCGCCGCGCGCGACGAGCTGCCGCGCTACCGCATGTCGGTCGACGAGGTGCTGGACTGCGCGCGCGAGGCCGTGCGCCTGGGCTACGGGACGGTGGTGCTGCAGGCGGGCGAGGATCCCGGCCTCGGCGCCGCCGCGGTCGAGGAGATGGTGCGCCGGATCAAGTCCGAGACCGCGCTGGCGGTGACCCTGAGCCTGGGCGAGCGCGAGGACGACGAGCTGGCGCGCTGGCGCGCGGCCGGCGCGGACCGGTACCTGCTGCGCTTCGAGACGTCGAACCGTGAGCTGTACGCGCGCATACATCCCGCACGGCCCGGGCGCGCGGCCGTCGATCGCCTGGACCTGCTGCGCCGCCTGCGCGCCCTGGGCTACGAGGTCGGCAGCGGCGTGATGGTCGGCATCCCCGGCCAGTCCTGGGACGACCTGGCCGCGGACCTGCTGCTGATGCGCGAGCTGGACCTGGACATGATCGGGATCGGGCCGTGGATCGCGCATCCCGACACGCCGCTGGGGCTCGCGCCGGCGGCCACCGGCGCGGAGCAGGTCCCGGCCGACGAGCTGACCACGCTGAAGGCCGTGGCCCTGGCGCGGCTGCTGTGCCCGGGCGCGAACATCCCCAGCACCACCGCGCTGGCGACCCTCGACCGCGCGCGGGGACGCGAGCTGGGCCTGCAGCGCGGCGCCAACATCGTGATGCCCAACCTGACCCCCGTGCGCTACCGCGAGCTGTACGAGATCTACCCCGGCAAGGCCTGCGTGAACGAGACGGCCACGGCCTGCGCGGCGTGCCTGGAGAAGCGGATCACGTCCATCGGCCGCCATGTCGGCTCGGGCCGCGGCGACGCGCAACTGGACTTCATCGACGACGCGCGGCTGGAGGCGCTCCTGGGCGCGTCGGCCGCGGCGCCCGATGCGATTGAGGCACGCGACATCATCGCCCGCAGCCTGGCGAAGGAGGCCTTGTCGGTCGAGCAGACGGCGATGCTGCTGCGCGCCCGCGATCCCGGGCTGCGCGCCGAGATCATGGCGGCCGCGCGCGCATTGAAGGAGACCGTCTACGGCAACCGCATCGTGCTGTTCGCCCCGCTGTACGTGGGCAACGAATGCGTGAACGACTGCGCCTACTGCGGCTTCCGGCGCAGCAACCCCGACGCCGTGCGCGCCACCCTGGACCGCGACCAGCTGCGCCGCCAGGTCGCCGCGCTGGAGCGCGAGGGCCACAAGCGCCTGATCCTGGTCTACGGCGAGCACCCCGGCTACGACCCCGCCTTCATCGCCGAAAGCGTGCGCGAGGTCTACGCCGTGCGCGAGGGCCGCGGCGAGATCCGCCGCGTGAACATCAACGCGGCGCCGCTGGACGTGGCGGGCTACCGCCTCGTGCGGGAGGCCGGCATCGGCACCTACCAGGTGTTCCAGGAGACCTATCATCACGGCACCTACGCGCGGGTGCACCCGCGCGGCACGCGCAAGGGCGACTACCGCTGGCGGCTGTCGGCCCTGGATCGAGCGATGGTGGCCGGCTGCGACGACGTCGGCCTGGGCGCCCTGTTCGGCCTGCACGACTGGCGCTTCGAGGTGCTCGGCCTGGTTCGCCACGCCCTGCACCTGCAGGAGCGCTTCGGCGTGGGCCCGCACACGATCAGCTTCCCGCGCCTGCGCCCGGCCTCCGGCGTGCGGCTGGATGGCCTGCCCCTGGTCGGTGACGACGACTTCCTGTACCTGGTGGCGGTGCTGCGCCTGGCGGTGCCCTACACGGGGCTGATCCTGACCGCCCGCGAGGACGCCCCGCTGCGCCGCGCGGCGCTGGCCCTGGGCGTCTCGCAGATCGACGCCGGCACGCGCCTGGAGCTGGGCGCCTACGACGAGCCAGCCCTGGCGCAGCCCTGCCTGGAGCGCGGCCAGTTCGCCCTCGGCGACACGCGCACGCTGGACGAGGTCATGGGCGAGCTGGTCCGCGACGGCTACCTGCCCAGCTTCTGCACCGCCTGCTACCGGCAGGGCCGCACCGGCGAGCACTTCATGGAGTTCGCCGTCCCAGGCTTCATCAAGCGCTACTGCACGCCCAACGCGCTGACCACGCTGCAGGAATACCTCTGCGACTACGCCGGCCCGTCCACGCGCGCGGCGGGCGAGGCCCTGGTGGCGCAGCAGGCGGCGGCGCTGCCGGCGGAGGTTGGCGAGCGGCTGCGCCGCATCCGCGAGGACGGCGAGCGCGATCTCTACTACTAGGGCAGCACGCGCGGCGTGCTGCGTGTCCGGGAGGTTTCGATCGTGCAAGCGGCACCCCGCGGCCTGCGGCTCCACATCGGCATCTTCGGCCGCCGCAACGTCGGCAAGAGCTCTCTGCTGAACGCGCTGACGCGCCAGCAGGTAGCCATCGTCTCGGAGGTGGCCGGCACCACCACCGACCCCGTCGAGAAGCCGATGGAGATGCTGCCGCTCGGCCCGGTGGTGTTCATCGACACGGCGGGCGTCGACGACGAGGGCGACCTCGGGTCACTGCGAATCGAGAAGACGCGCCGCATCCTGGACCGCACGGACCTGGCCCTGGTCGTCGCCGCCGGCGATGCGTGGGGCTCGTTCGAGAACGACCTGCTCGACGAGTTCGAGCGCCGCGGGGTACCTGCGATCGCGGTCTGGAACAAGTCCGACCTGGCCGCGCCGCCCGCGGCGGTCGCCGACGCGCTCGCCAGGCGTGGCGTCAAGTGCCTCGCCACTGCCGCCGCTGCCGGCGACGGCATCGCGGCGCTCCGCGGGGCCCTGATCGAAGCCGCGCCCGACGACTGGATCAACCCGCCGTCCATCCTGGGCGGCCTGGTCGAGCGCTGGGAACCGGGCGCGCCGGTCGTGCTGGTGATCCCCATCGACCAGGAGGCGCCCAAGGGCCGCATCATCCTGCCCCAGGTGCAGGTCATCCGCGACCTGCTGGACCACGACCGCTGGTGCGTCGTGGTCAAGGAGAACGCGCTGGCCGAGGCCCTCGCCACCCTGCACCGCCCGCCCGCGCTGGTGGTCACCGACTCGCAGGCGTTCGCGCAGGTCGCCGCCGTGGTCCCGCCCGACGTGCCGCTGACCGGCTTCTCGGTCCTGATGAGCCGCTGGAAGGGCGACCTGGCCGAGCTGGCCCGCGGCGCCGTCGCCATCGACTCGCTGCGCCCGGGCGACCGCGTCCTGATCATCGACGCCTGCACCCACCACCCGATCACCGACGACATCGCCCGCGAAAAGCTGCCCCGCTGGCTGAACGCACACGTCGGCGGCGAGCTGGCCATCACCAACTCCCAAGGCCGCGACTGGCCCGCCGACCTGGCCGCGTACAAGCTGGTCGTCCACTGCGGCGCCTGCATGTGGAACCGCCGCGAGATGCTCTCGCGCATCCTCCACGCCCGCGAGGCCGGCGTGCCCATCACGAACTTCGGCATGGCCATCGCCTGGTCCCTGGGCGTGTTCGCGCGAGCGCTGGCGCCGTTTCCGGAGGTGGCGGGGGAGGCACTGGGCGTAGGAGGCGCAGGAGGCGCGGAACGCGCCGGCCACCGCGACTGAACGCAGTTCACTGCGACCGGATACCATCTGCGGCGGCCTGTCACCATTCACGGCGGCTTGTCACCATTCACGGCGGCTTGGCACCAATCACCGCGGCTAGGCCCCAATCACCGCGGCTTGGCATCATTCACGGCGACTTGGCATCGCTGCCGAGCCCCACCTGCTCCCGCCGCGCCTTCTCGTGCGCGAACCGATGGCACCGCCCGCACAGCGTGACCAGGTTCTCCGCGCGGTTCGAGCCCCCTGCCTCGCGCGGCACCACGTGGTGCACCTCCAGGAAACGCGTCGACCCGCAGCCGGGCGCGGCACAGCGGTGGCGATCGCGCGCCAGCACCGCCGTCCGCGTGGCCGGCGGGATTGTGGCCCGGTTTCGCTTCCCCGTTTCTTGCACGACCGCGTCGCACTGCGCGGTCGCCAGTTGTGCCGGCGCAAGCGCCCGCTCGCCGCGCGCCGTGGGCACTGCGGCCCGACCGCAGTCGGGGCACTGGTGGATGACGATGCGGGCGGCGGGGGCCGCAGGTCGCGGGTTGCGTCGGTGGCCGGCTGCCGGCGCATCGTTGTCGGCGATGGCGGCTGCCTTCGTCCCGCGCGCACCGGCGTCCGCTCCCGCGACCAGTTCCTCCAGCGCCGCCAGGACCAGGTCCAGGCGATCGGTCCCGCGCGGCACGACGCCCGCCTTGCGGGCGCGCTCGACCAGCGCCTCGAAACGGGCCAGTTGCAGGGCGTCCGCGCGCAGGGTGATGGTGCCGGGCGCTTCGACGGCCGGCATGGCCGCGGCGTGTTGCGCCGGCGCAACGTGCCCATTCCCCGGCACGGCGAGCTCGAGTTGCGCCGACGCCACGGCCTTCGCCGCACGCTGCTTACGCACCTTCGCCCGCGCCGCCGTCACCTCGCGCTCGAGCTCGCGCCGACCGGTCGCCTTCGCCTTCCCGACCCAGGCTGCGACCGTGGCCGGGCCTGCCACGCGGGCCACCTGCCGGGCCTTGGTCCAGCCCAGCTCACCGCCGGCGACGGCCTCGCGCAGGGCGGGCAGGCGGTCCAGGTCGTCGGCCAGGCGCTTGAACTGCCAGGTGCGGTTCCGGCTGAAACCCAACTCGTGTACTGCATACAGTTCGAGCGAGGCGTAGCCGAACGTGCGGTACAGCTCGCGCCGCCGGACCTCCGCGAACCAGAGCGCGGCGCACTCGCGGGCGCGATCGCAGGCCGCCAGGGCCTGGCGGAGGGCGGCGTCCACCTCGGCCGCGGGACGGTCCGGGGCGAAGGCGGGGAGGGGCGGCAAGGCAACGGCCGCTGATGAAGACGGCTGGGTCATGGATGGGCCTCGGTTCCCGGGAGGGAAGTGTGGCGAAAAGATAGCGAAATATAGCCGTAACCGCAAGGCGTAAAGCTGAATATTTTTTCGTACACTGCATACAGAGCGCGGCCGTGAGCCGCGCGATTTCGGAAGCCTCAGGCTGTCGGGGAGGGAAGGTCGGGCAGCCCCTCGAATGGCACCGCTACGAATCCACCGTCACATGTTGCGCCGGCGCAACGCCGCCGCCTGTCGTGCCGGCGCAG
>JAYRFB010000090.1:0-8601 GCA_041908585.1 Candidatus Krumholzibacteriia bacterium | reverse complement strand
GCGGTGGCCCGTCGCGCCGTCGCCGCCACCCGCGTCGTCGTGGAGCTGCGCTTCGCCGCCGGCGCGGGCGGCGTGGTGCCCGGGCGCGAGCGCCCGCTGCCGGCGTCGTTCGCGGCGCTGGCCGGCGGCCAGGTGCTGGGCCTGCCGCGCGAGAAGTCGCTGCCGGCGACCGGCGCCGAGCCCGGCCTGTGGGTGGCCGTCGCGCGCAACAACGCCACGGTGCTGTCCAAGCTGCAGCCGCTGCTGGACTGGCGGCGGCGGCAGGGGTACAGCGTCGAGGTCCTCGATGCCGATGCCGTCGGCAATACGACCGCCGGCATCAAGGCGGCGCTCATCACCATGTACCACGACACGGCGCGCCCGCCGCTCGAGTACGTTGTCATGGTCGGCGATGCCGGCAATTCCACCAGCACTGCCGTGGCGACCTGGCGCGAGACACTGACCGGCTACAACGGCGAGGGCGACCACTACTACTCCATGCTCGACGGCAGCGACATCCTGGCCGACGTGCACGTGGGTCGCCTCTCGTTCTCCTCGTCGTCGCTTTCGCAGCTCGACGTCATCGTCAACAAGATCATCGGCTACGAGTCGAACCCGCCCATGGACAACACCGCGTGGTACGGGCGCGCCAGCCTCATGGGCGACCCCAACAGCTCGGGCATCACGACCATCTGGGTCAACCAGTGGCTCAAGACCAAGCTGGAGGGCCTGGGCTGGTCCCACATCGACACCACCTGGTCCGGGAACTTCGCCACGCAGATGGTCACCACGCTGAACCCGGGCGCCAGCGTCTTCGCCTACCGTGGCTACCTGGGCATGAGCGGCATCAACAGCGGCCACATCGGCTCTCTGACGAACGGCGGCCGCTTGCCTGTGGCGCTGCTGCCGACGTGTGGCACCGGCTCGTTCTGGTCCGACTCCGAGGCGCGCTGCGAGTCGTGGCTGCGCGCCGCCAACGGCGGCGGCATCGCCGCGGTCGGCACCGCGACCATCGGCACGCACACCCGCTACAACAATGCCTTCTTCCTGAACATGTGGGACGGGCTGCTCGAGGGCGCCGACCACCGCATCGGCGCCGGACATTCGGCGGGCAAGCTGGGCCTGTACACGAACTACTTCGTGGGCGAGCCCCACGAGGCGGAGATCTGGGCCGTGTGGAACAGCCTGATGGGCGACCCGGCCACCGACATGTGGATGGGCGTGCCGCAGGCCTTGACGGTGACCGCGCCGGCCACGCTGCCGCTGGGCGCCAACTCGCTCGTGGTGACGGCCCAGGCCGGCTTCGCGCCGGTGCCGGGCCTGCTCGTCTGCGCGCTGGACGCGGCGGGCAACCGGCTGCGCGGCGTCACCGACGCGCAGGGCACCGTCACGCTGGCGGGCTCGCCGCCGGCGGCCGGCGCGATGAAGCTGACCGTCTCCGGCCATGGCTTCCTGCCTTACCTCGGCACCGTCACGGTCGGGCCCGCGGCGACCTTCTGCGGGCTGTCGTCCCTGCAGGTGATCGACGACGGCACGCTCGGCAGCGCCGGCAACGGCGACGGCCTGCCGGGCGCCGGCGAGACGCTGGCCCTGCTGCCCACGCTGGCCAACACCGGCAGCGCAGGGGCCGTCGGCGTCACCTCGACGCTGGCGGGCGGCGGCGTGCTGGCCACGGTGCTGTCCGGCGCGCAGGCCTACGGCAACATCGGCGCGGGCCTGTCGGCGGTCGCCACGGCGCCGGCGCTGGTCGCCATCGCGCCGGAAGCCGCCGACGGCGAGATCGTGCAGCTGGCGCTCACGGCCGGCGACGGCGTGCAGACGTGGGAATCGACCGTGTCGCTCAGCGTGGCGGCGCCGGACCTGTCGGTGACGGCCGTGGCCTTCGGCGGTCCCGGCGGCACCTGCGATCCCGGCGAATCGGGCAGCCTGGTCGTGACGCTGGCCAACGGGGGCCCGGTGGCGGCCGGTGCGCTCACCGCCGAGCTCTCGACGACCAGCCCGTGGCTGGCGGTCATCGACGGCGACGGCGCCTACGCCGGCGTCGCGGCCGGCGGCAGCGCGACGAACACGGGTTCCGCGTTCTCGATCTTCGCCGCGACGGACTGCTTCCAGGGCCACCTGGCCCCGTGCACGATGGTCCTGCGCAGCGGCGCCGCCGTGGTGGCCACGCTCGAGTTCGTCCTGCCGGTCGGGACGCTGGCCTCGACGTCGCCCTCGGGCCCCGATGCGTACGGCTACTACGCCTTCGACAACACGGACATCGCCAGCGGCCACGCGCCGACCTACGCCTGGGTCGAGCTGGCGCCTTACCTGGGCGGCAGCGGCACCAGCGTCGGGCTGGCCGACTTCGGCTGGGAGCAGGACGACACGAAGACCGTGCCCCTGCCGTTCGCCTTCAGCTTCTACGGCAAGGAGCAGAGCGAGCTGTCGATCTGCTCGAACGGCTGGGCCGCGTTCGGCCCCTGCTCGCTGACCAGCTACCACAACACGGCGCTGCCGGGCGCGGGCGGCTCGCCGCGGGCGCTGCTGGCCCCGTTCTGGGACAACCTGAGGCAGTCGGGCGACAACCTGGTCTATCACTGGCACGACACGGTGAACCACCGCTACGTCGTGCAGTGGCACGGCCTGGTTCAGAACTACGAAGGCTACGACCAGGATCCGCAGGACTTCGAGCTGATCCTCCTGGACCCCGCGCACCACCAGACGGTCAGCGGACAGGGCATGATCATCTTCCAGTACAAGACCGTGAACGACACCGATGACCGCAACGCCTACGCCACGGTCGGCATCCAGAGCCCCGACGGCCGGGACGGGCTGCTCTACGCGTACCAGAACCACGCGATGGGTGGCGCGGCGCCGCTGGCGACCGGGCGCGCCATCCTGTTCATGCCGCAGGGCGGCCTGGTGACGCCGGTTGCGGTCCTGTCGCCGGCGACGGTCACGGCCGCGGCGGCGCCGGGCGCCGTCGTCACGCGCGACGTGCAGGTCGCCAACACCGGCGATGCGGGCTCGGTGCTGCGCGTGGCCGTCACGAGCTTCGACCCGGTCATTCTTGGCGACGGCATTCCCGGCGGGGCCCATCCGGGCGGCATGAAGTCAGCGGGAGCGGGCGGCGGCGACCCCCTCGTGCGCCCCACCAGCATCGAGGGCAGCACGCTCACGATGGACGCCGTGGACTACGACCCCGGCTCGACGGTGAACCTGCACCTGAACATCGACGCGATCACGGCCGGCCAGGAATGGATCACCGACATCGCCTTCGACGCGCCGCCCGGCGTGCACGTCAATTCCAGCACGGCCTGGTCCGGCGGCAACCAGCCGATCACGTCGAACAACGCCACCGGCGACGGCGCCCGCATCGTCTGGGCCAACGGCGGCTACCTCGACAACGGGGACACCGGCACCGCGACCGTCAACGTGACGTTCGGCGCCGGACTGGCCGGCAACGTGGCTTTCGGCTGGGAGCTGCAGGGCGACAACTACGGTACGCCCCCCCCACTTCCTCAGCGGGGAGATCGTCATCGTCTCGCGCGGCCCGTCGATCCGCGTGAGCGCTCCGGCGGCCGGCAGCGTCGCGGTCATCGGCCAGCCGTTGACGGTGGCCTTCAACGCCCTGAGCGGGCCCACGAACGTGGCGATCGACCTGCAGCGCGCGGAGGGCGGTCCCTGGCTGGAGCTGGTGCCGTCGACGCCGGCGGCCGTCGGCACCTGGACCTGGCCCGCGGTGTCCGGCGAGCCGGGAGCGTGGGCGCGCGTGCGCGTCCGCGACGTCGCCGAGCCGGCCACGGCCGACACCAGCGCGGTGTTCGCGATCGGGCGCGACCTGTCGTGGCTCACCTGGACGCCCGCGGAGCTGGAGGTGCCGGCCGGCGAGTCGCGCCTGCTGCAGCTGACCCTGGATGCCGCGGGCCTGGAGCCCGGCCAGTACGAGGCCGTCGTGATGCTGGCGGGGACCGGGGCGCCGGTCCTGGTCCCGGTCTCGTTCACGGTGACGACGACCTCGGCGGTCGACGACACGCCGCCCTCGCGGTTGGTCCTGCACGGGGCGGTGCCCAACCCGTTCAACCCGCGCACCACGATCCGCTTCGCGGTGCCGGCCGAGCAGCACGTGCAACTGGACGTGCACGGGGTGGACGGGCGCCTGGTGCGGCGCCTGCTGGACGGACGCGTGGGCGCCGGCGCGCATGACGTGACCTGGGATGGACGCGACGAGGCCGGTCGCGAGGTGGCGTCCGGCGTGTACTTCCACCGCCTGGTGGCCGGCGGCGAAGTGCGGACCGGCAAGATGATCCTGGCGCGCTAGCAGGGCCCAGGCCTGACGTTGCCGGCGAGCCGGCGCAACTGCGGCGATGCCGGGGAAGTTGCGCCGGCGCAACTCGCGGCGGGCGGCGCCGGGCTTCGGCGCGTCAGGCGGCGCGGTCCGGCACCCGACCTCGTCCTCACTCCCGCGTGGACCCTCGCGCCGGGGCCGGGCGCGTGGGCTCGCCCTTGGCGAGCCGGCGCATCAGCATCGCCAGCACCAGCCACGCCAACCCGAGCAGGTAGTAGTCCTTCAGCAGGGCGCCGGCGGAGCCGGGAGCGAACGGCGCCGGGACGGGCACGGGCACGCCGAAGGGTGTCCGTAACGGCAGCGCGAACACGGCCAGCAGCGCCAAGGCCGCCGGACGTCGAAGCTGCGCGCGCGTGACGGCCACATACGCCGGCAACACGAGGATGATGCAGGAGTAGCTCTTCATGCGCGGCATCAGGGCGGCATACAGGGCGCAGGCCAGGCAGATCGCCAACCGGCGGTCCGCCGCCAGCGCCGGCCACGATGGGCGCAGGCGCCGCGCGACGAGCGCGAGCGTCAGCAGCACGATGAGCGCATAGGCGACCAGCGCCGCCGGGCCCTGCCCCACGCCGGCGACTGCCGACAGGTCCTTCAGGAAGGCCAGCAGGCCGCTGTTGTAGCGGCTGCCCAGGTCGTTCATCGTCGCCGCCTCACGCACATAGGCGTCGAACAGCTCCGGATGCGCCAGACGGTTCGCCAGCAGGTACGCCGCCATGGCGCCGACCGTCGCGCTCAGGCACAGCCACTTGCGCCGCTGGTCGAAGAGCACCAGCAGCGGCAGGAACGCCAGGAAAGCCAGCTTGAACAGCGACGCAGCCAGCAACAGCGCGCAGAAGGCCCGGGGCTGGTCCCGCAGGAGGCACGCGAACGCGGTCCACAACAGGATCTGCTCGATGATGGAGACATTGCCGGCCTTGAGGTCCCAGGCGACGGCGGCGCCGAACGCGAGGCTGAGGAAGGCGGCGAATTCGAGAGCCTGGGCCCGTGGCGCGAACCAACGCCGCCACTGCCAGGCCATGACGCCCGCCAGGAGCAGCTTCAGCGCGAGCCAGAGTCGGGCCGCCGTCGGGTACTCGAAGGCTTGAAGCGCGGCGAACAGGTGAAGCGTCAGTGGCGGGTAGAGGAATGCGGGCGTCCACCGCTTGTTCGAGACCTGCGAAATGCTGGCCGCGTCGTAGGGGTCGAGCCCGGCCTCCAGGGCCGCCGGGGCGTGGTAGTACGTGTGGAAGTCCCACTGCCGGTGATACGGCGCTCTCCAGATGTCGACGACCAGCAGCGCCGCGCCTGAGGCCAGACCGAGCAGCGCCAGCACGAGCAGCGCCCGGCCGCCGTCGGCCCTGGTGGGCAGGGATCGCAATCGTGATCCTCCGGGACGGGGTTCGTCGCAGCCGGCAGGCTGATGGCGGCGAGTGTACCGGCTCCGAAGGCCAGGCGCCAGAGGGCCCGGTTCAGAACGCCCAGCTGAGGCGCACCTCCAGCCCGTGCCCGTCGAGCAGCACCAGCGGCGCCACGCGCGACGGCAGCGTGCCGGCGAACACGGCCGCGCCGGCGGTGACCAGGAAGTCGTCGAGCTGCGGGCAGCCGCGCCCGAGCAACGCATCGTTGAAGATCTCCTTGCCGGCGCCGATGGCGACGCCTGCGCGCCAGCCCAGTCGGCTGTCGGCCAGCGAGCCCACCACGGTGGCGATGGCACCGCCGGCCGCGGCGTGCTTCGCCAGGTCGGTCCGCTCCGGCGCCAGCTCGCGCGCGTGGGCTACCGACAGCACGGTGCCGGCCAGGCCCTGCACGGCGTGGTCGAGGCGGACGCTCCCCGGCGAGGCAACCGGGGCGGCAAGGCAGGGTGCGAACGGGACACAAAGGGACAACGCAACGAACACGGCACGATGCCAGCTCATGATCAATCCGGATCTATACGCGCTCCTTCAGCAGGATGAACCGATAGGGGGTCCGGCCCTATCCGACAGCCTCATCGCTGTTGAATGATTGTGCCATATTTTGATGAACGATGTCAAGAACAACCGCATAACCGATTGTGCGCCCGCCGCTTGCCGGGCCGGGTCATCATCGAGAGAAATTGTCCCGATTTTGGGAATGATATGGTATGCTGCGGGTGATTCTCATTTCCACCTGCCGGAACGCGCAAGGGGACTCCATGATCGGATCGTCGCTGCTGCACTACGAGATCAAGCAGCGCCTGGGCAAGGGCGGCATGGGCGAGGTGTACGCCGCGCGCGACACCAAGCTCGACCGCGATGTTGCCATCAAGGTGCTGCCGGCCGACATGGCCGGCGATCCCGAACGCGAGGCCCGCTTCCAGCGCGAGGCCCGCGCCCTGGCGGCCCTGCAGCATCCCAACGTGGCCTCGGTCTACGGCTTCGAGGAGGCGTCGGGCCACCGCTTCCTGGTGATGGAGCTGGTGGCGGGCTCGGACCTGACGCGGCGGCTCGCGGCCGGGCCCACGGCGGTGCCCGAGGCGCTGGCCATCGCGCGCCAGCTGGCGGCGGGGCTCGAGGCCGCGCACGAGGCCGGCATCGTGCACCGCGACCTCAAGCCGGCGAACATCATGGAGGCGCCCGACGGCGAGGTGAAGATCCTCGATTTCGGCCTGGCCCAGGCCTGGTTCGGCGACGGCGCGCGGCACGGCGAGTCCTCGGCGATGCCGACCATCACCGCGGCGATGACGATGGCCGGCACCGTGCTGGGCACCGCCGCCTACATGAGCCCCGAGCAGGCGCGCGGCAGCGCGGTGGACCGCCGCACCGACATCTGGGCCTTCGGCGTCATCCTCTTCGAGCTGCTGTCGGGCAAGCGCCTGTTCGAGGGCGAGACCGCCAGCGACACGCTGGCCGCCGTGCTGCGCGCCGAGCCCGAGTGGAACCTGCTGCCGGTGGCCGAGGCTCCCGGGCTGTGCCGCCTGGTCGAGCGCTGCCTCGAACGGAACCCGAAGCAGCGCCTGCGCGACATCGGCGAGGCGCGCATCTTCCTGCAGGACCCGGGCGCCAGCAGTTCGCAGCTCAGCTTCTCGCACCTGTCGCCGCCGAACGTGGCGGCCGACGTGGCGCGCGGGCGGGCGCCGGCGCTGCTGCTGGTCGGCGTCACGCTCGCGTGCCTGGCGGTCGGTGCCGTGTTCGGCTGGAAGGTGCTGGCGCGCCCCGAGCCGCCGCAACTGCTGCACCTGATGGTGCCGCCGCCGCGGCAGATGGACTACGAGCTGGACTCGACGGCGCCGGGCCCCGCCGCCCTGTCGCCCGACGGCAAGATGCTCGTCTTCGCCGCGATCGACGAGGCATCGCACAGCCAGCTCTTCCTGCGGCACCTCGACCAGGGCGAGTCGGTCGCGCTGTCGGGCACGGATGAGGCCGCCTACCCGTTCTGGTCGCCGGACAGCCGGTTCATCGGCTTCTGGGACGCGAAGGGCAAGAAGCTCAAGAAGGTGTCGGTCGCCGGCGGCCCGCCGGTGACGCTGTGCCCGGCCGAGAATCTCAAGGGCGGCTCCTGGAGCGAGAACGGCGACATCGTCTTTGCGCCCAGCTTCGACACCGGCATCTTCCGCGTCGCGGCGGTCGGCGGCGAACCGGTCGGCCTGACCCGCATCGGGTCGGGCCAGGATTCGCACCGTCACCCGCGCTTCCTGCCGGGCGGGCGCGAGTTCATCTTCACCGCGCGCTCCAACGCGAGCAACGGCGTCAACACGGTCTACCTGGCCGGGTTCGACAGCACGAAGGCGCCGCGGGCCATCGCCACGACGCAGGGCCATGCCGAGTACGTCGACGGCACCCTGCTGACCGTGCGCGAGGGCGTGCTCATGGCCACGGCCTTCCGGCCCTCGCAGGAGAAGGCGGGCGAGGGCGGCACGCCGCTGGTCGACAACATCCTGTTCATCGGCCCCGCCGCCGTCGGCGTGTTCAGCCCCTCGCGCACCGGGATGCTGGCCTTCCAGACCGGCGCCTCGGCCTTCGCCGCACAGCTGCTGTCCTGGGTCGACCCGGCCACCGGCGCCGCAGTCAAGCTGGGCGAACCGGGGCAGATCTTCCATCCGGCGATTTCGCCCGACGGCCGACGTGCCGTCATCGAGGTGCGTGACGTGTCCGACGAGGGCATCGACCTGTGGCTGGTCGAGCTGGACAGCGGCCTGCGTGCGCGCTTCACGTTCGCCGCCGGCGACGAGGTGCGGGCCGTCTGGTCGCGCGACGGACGCTCGGTGTTCTACGAAGCGAAGGTGGCGGGGGCCTGTCGCCTGATGCAGCAGCCGGTCGACGGCCAGGGCGGGGCGGCGATCCTGCTGGAATCGG
>JAYRFB010000089.1:0-5810 GCA_041908585.1 Candidatus Krumholzibacteriia bacterium | reverse complement strand
CGGCGCCAGCGCTGGTGCGCGGTCTCCACCGCCGCCAGGAGCGAGGCGCCGCGCGATTCCTTCACGCAGCGCCCGCGCACCGCTTCGTGGAAGCGGCCGCCCTTGCACCGCTCGCAGACCTGGCCGTCCTGCAGCATGTGGATGGCCGGGCAGAGCAGGCGCAGGTCGTGCAGCGTCATCGCCACCGGCACGCGGTGGCGGCGCAGCACCGGCAGGATCGACGGGCTCAGGTGGTGGTAGATGTTGTGCAGGTGGGCGACGTCCGGGCGCGAGGCGACGATCACGTCTTCAACCCGTCGCGCGGCCTCGCGGTTCCAGACCAGGTTCAGCGCGTCGCCCAGCGCGCCGCTCCCGAGGCGGGGCCGGCTGTAGTCGCGGGCGCGGACGAAGTGGCCGCTCCACGGGCTCGGGCGCGCGTCCGCGTCCGCCATGGCGAACGGGACCACGTCCCAGCCGGCGGCGGCCAGGTCCTGCTCCTCCTGCACCAGGTAGCGGCCGACGCCCCCGGCCGGGCCGACATCGTGATAGAACTTGTTGACCAGCAACAGCTTGCGCTGGGGCATCCCGGTCGGCTCCCGCTTGGCGGCCCGCGGCGGTCCGGCGCCCGCGGCGCGGCCCCTTCGGCCATGATCTCGCAACTGCGGCCATCTTTAACCCCTTGCAAATGGGAGGTCAATCCCCGCCCCGCGCCGTCGATAACGCCCGGGACAGGAAGGTCGCCCGTCCACGGCATCGCCCGCCGTGCCAGGAGCCGCTTTCCGGGAACGGAGCCCGCGTTTGAGTCCCGCCTCCCACCCGTTCACCGAGCAGACACGGTGGCGCATCGTGCTGCGCGTGGTCCCGGCGGCGCTGCTGGCCGTCTGCGTGCTGGCCACCGCCGCCTGGCTGCTGTTCGCCGACCAGTCGCTGCGCGAGTACGGCGCGCGCCTCCAGCGCGAGAGCGAGGACACGCTGCACCAGGTGCGCCAGCGCGCCGTGGGCGTGGCCCTGGCGCTGGACGCGCGACGTGACGAGCTGGCCGGGCATGCCGGCGAGGGCGCTCCCGACGGCTGGGCCGCCGGGCTGCTGGAGTTCGACCTGCTGGCGGCCGTGGCCGTGTCGCCGCCCGGCCCCGCGATCGACGGCCGCCGCACGCTGCTCCTGGAACCGTCCCTTCGGCTGGGGGACAACGAACGCGAGATCACGCTCTGGCTGTCCGGGCACGCCCCGCTGGCGGCCGCCGAGTTCGCGATGACCGCGCCGCGGGCGCGCCAGCGCGTGCTGGACGACAATCCCTGGCACCCGGTGCTGGTCTACCCGCCGGTCCAGGTGCAGCGCCGGCACGACCACGGCGCCCCCGTCACGCTCTCGCTGCTACCGGTGGTCGTGCGCGAGGACCCGTCGCTGTCGACGGCGCCCCCGGCCGTCTACTTCCTCGACCTGGCCGAGCTGGTGCGGCGCGACGCGCCCCGCTCGTGGTGGTGCCTGCTGGACGGCGACGGCCTGGTGCTCGGCGCCTCGCGCCGCGACCTGCGCGTGGGCCGGCCGCTCTCGGAGTACACCTTCACGCTTGCCGGCTCGGACCGCCCCGTCCACGGCTGGCGCCTGGGTGGCCTGGCCCGCGCGGGCGGCACGCTGGTCGACAGCGAGCGCGGCCTCGTGCGCGCCCCCCTGGTGGCAGCCGCGGCGCGCGATGCGGCGATGCCCCTGACCGTGGTCGTCGCCTCGCGGCACGAGGGGCTGCGCTCGGCCAGCACGCAGTTCTCGCTGCTGGTGCTGGTGGTGCTGGCGGTGGCCCTGGTCGCGCCGCTCATCGGCGTGTTCCAGGTGCTGGCCGAGCAGGAACGCCGCCACCTGGTGCTGGCCGAGAACCTGGAGGCGATCGCGCGCGGCGACTTCGCGCGCCGCCTGGAGCCCGGCCGGCCCGACGAGGTGGGGCGCGTCGTCGCCGGCTTCAACGTCATGGCCGAGGGCCTTGAGGAGGCCCGCCGCGAGGCGCAGGACAAGGGCCAGCGGCTGGAGGCGGCCATGGAGCACCTGCGCCAGGCCGACAAGGCCAAGGACGACTTCCTCGTGCTCATCTCGCACGAGGTGCGCACGCCGCTGACCTCGCTGCTGGGCGGCGTCGAGTTCATGCGCTCGGCCCTGGACAAGGCCGACCCGGCGCAGCGCCAGGTCGTCGATGCGCTGCACCTGCCGGAGATAGTCGACATCGTGGCCAGCAGCGGCCGCCGCCTCTCGGGCTTCATGAACGACGCCATCCAGATGACCGCCGTGCAGAGCCACGAGCGCGAGCTGAACCTCAAGCCCGTGCCCATCGAGAGCCTGTTCGAAGTGGGGCTGTGCGGCGTGCGCGAGCGCGCGCGCCTGCGCAACATCTCGGTCGTGAACGAGTTCGCCGGGCAGGACGAGTGGGCCGTGCTCTGCGACCTGGGCGTGCTCAAGCTGGCGCTCGAGCGCATCCTCTCCAACGCCGTCGTGCACAACCGCGAGGGCGGCCGCGTCGTGATCCGGCGCGCCGAGTCGATTCCCGGCCTGCCGTCGGCGCTCGCGCAGCCCGACGCGGACATGGTGCGGCGGCTGTGGTCGCAGCCCTCGTTCCGCGAGTACGAGAACGCGCCCGTCCACTGGCTGCTGGTGGAGGTGTTCAACACCGGCGCGCCCATCCCCGAGGACCGGCGGCGCGCACTGTTCGGCAAGTTCGAGCTGGTGGGCCGCATCGAGCATCACCACAAGGGATCGGGCCTGAGCCTGCCCATCGCGCAGGCGGCCATCGAGCACCATGGCGGCCGCATCTTCCTGGACAGCTCGGACCGCGACGGCAACTCGTTCTACCTGCTGCTGCCGTGCGTGCCGGCGGGCCGGGCTGCGCCGCGGGCGGCCGTCAACCTATGGAACCAGGCCGGGCAGGGTCTCGGCGGCATCGCCGGCCACGAACAGGTCCGCCAGGTGCGTGACGCCGCCGGGCTCCAGGTTGAACTCCAGCACGCGGGCGCCCGCGCGCCGCGCGACTGAGACCAGCCCCGCCGCCGGGTACACCGCCCCGGCGGTCCCCACGACGACCATCAGCTCGCAGGCGGCCGCGGCCGCCTGCGCCGCTCCCGCCACCCCCGGGTCGATGGCCTCGCCGAACCAGACCACGCCCGGCCGCAGCAGCGCGCCGCAGGCCTCGCAGCGCGGAGGCAGCGGCAGCGGCACGCGCCGGTCTTCCCGCTCGCTCGCACAGCCGGTGCAGCGCAGCGTCCAGATGGAACCGTGGTATTCGAGCACCCCGCGGCTGCCCGCGCGCTGGTGCAGGCCGTCCACGTTCTGCGTGACGAGCGCCAGCTCGACCTTGTCCTGCAGCGCGGCCAGGGCCAGGTGGGCCGGGTTCGGCCCGGCCGCGGCGATCAGGCCGCGCCGCCAGTCGTACCAGCGCCAGACCAGCTCCGGATCGCGCGCGAAGGCCGCCGGCGTGGCCAGCTCCTCGGGCCGGTAGCGCGACCACAGCGCGTCGTCGTCGGCGCCGCGGAACGTGGGGATGCCGCTGCCGGCGGAGATGCCGGCCCCCGTCAGCACCGCGACGCGTGTGGACGGGCGCAGCCCGTCGCGGATGGCCGCCAGGTCCCGGGCTCGATCGATCGGCTCGCGCATGGGGTCCTCCGGGTTCGCGGCGCGGTCCCGTTGTCGGCGGTCGCCGGCCGTGCGATCTTGGCTGCCGGCCCGCGGCGGAGCATACCGCGCCGCGAGGCGGGCCACCAGCCTGCGGCCGCGCACCCGCGCGCGGCCCTGACCCGGGAGTCCGGCGTGTCGTTCCTGGCCCGCGCGATCGTGGCGTTGGTGGCGTTGGTGGCGCTGCTGGCGACCGGCCCGTCCGGTGCCGTCCGCGCGGCGGAGCCTGCAGGCACTGCGGCCCCGGCCGCGGTGCCGGCTTCGCGCGGCCTGCCCGTGGTCGCCTTCCGCGTAGGGGACCAGGCCGCGCGGCAGGTGGCCGAGGCGTGCGCCGCGGCCTGGACCGAGGAGGCGCCCGCCCTGGCCGCCGCGCTGGGCGTGGGCGCGCCGGTGGCCGGCTCCGCACCCGACACGGTCAGCTGCCTGGTGCTGGGGACGGCCGAGTTCGGTCGGCTGTTCCACGGCGCGCTGCCGGACTGGGGCGTGGGCGTGGCGCTGGCCGGCGGGAGCGTCATCGCGCTGGATCACGAACGGCTGCCGGCGGTCGGCCGCGGCGCCCGCGAGGTCTTCCTGCACGAGATGACCCACGCGCTGCTGATGCGCGAGTCCGGCGGTGCCGACCTGCCGGCCTGGCTGCACGAGGGGCTGGCCATGCGCCTGTCCGGCGAGTGGCGCTTCACCGACACCGTATCGCTGGCGCTGGAAGGGCGCGTGCCCGACCTGTGGGACCTGCGCGGCCCGTTCCCCGCCGTGGCCGGACGCGCCCAGCGCGCCTACCTGACGAGCGAGCTGGCAGTGGGCCGCCTGCTGTCCGAGCACGATCCCGGGGTGGTGCCGCGCCTGCTGGCAGCGGTCCGTCGCACCGGCGACTACCGCGAGGCGTTCGCCGAGGCGACCGGCGCCCCGCTGGAAGTCTTCGAGGACCGCTTCCGGCGCTCGATGGAGCTGCGCTTCGGCTGGCTCGTGCTGCTGACGCGCTGGCCCGTGCTGTTCGTGGTGCTGGCCCTGGTCCTGGCCGCCGGGGCGGTGGCCCGCCTGGCCCGCAACCGGCGCCGCCTGGCCGCCATGGCCGACGACGACGGCCCGCCCCCCGTTGCAGGATGCCCGGATTCCGAGGGCTGAAACTTCCCGATGTCCCGCGCTTCCCCGGCGCGCCCGCCACGGCCTCCGCAAGTCCCTGCCGTCATTGATGATTGCCGATCGGTCCGCGGTGGCGGGGGAGGAACCCGCCGTGGCACCCCGATTGCAGCCCCTGCCCACAAGCGTGCCCGCATCGACGCAATTGCAACACCGGCAGGAGGCACCCCCTTGAGCAGGCACTGGCATCGGACATCCGCCCCGGCCTCCCGGACCCCCGGCATCGTGGAGCTGGCCGCCCTGGCGCTGGTCACCGTCGCGCTGGGCGCCCTGGTTCCGGCCGCCCCGGCCTCCGCGCAGAACGTCGCGATGGACTTCCACTGGGCCCCGTGCGCCCTGGTCGTCGACGGCGTTCCCAAGCCGGCGGCGGCCTTCTACGAGGTCTTCATCCTGCGCGGGGCCGACGGCGAGGCCTTCGCGGCGACCGTCGAGGATACGGTGTGGACGCTCGACGCCGAGCCCGACGTGATGCAGCGCATCTGCGTGCGCGGCGTCGACGCCGACGGCAACGCCTCGCCGTTCAGCGAGTGGTCCGACCCCGTCTACTTCGAGGGCCAGGGCACCGACGGCCTGGTGCCGCCCGCGCCCGAGCTGCCGCCCAACTACCCGAACCCGTTCAACCCCGAGACGCGCATCGTCTACGGCGTGCCCGAGAACCTGGACGAGTCGGCGACGCTGCGCCTGGAGATCTTCACCGTCGACGGCCGCCGCGTGCGCAGCTTCGACGTGGATCGCGCCGCCGGCTGGCACGAGGTGGCCTGGGACGGGCGCGACGACCACGGGCAGCCGTCGGCCGCCGGCACCTACATCACGCGCTACGCCGCCGGGTCCCTGGTCAAGACCGGCAAGATGACAATGGTCAAATGATGCCCCGGCCGGGTCCGGCCGCGTAACGGGCCTATTGCCAAACGATTGCCGCCGCCGCCCCGCCTCCCGACGGGGCGGGGGGGGGGGGGGGGGGCGCCCCCGCCCCCCCCCCCCGGGGGGGCCCCCGGAGCAGGGGGGTTTTGGTGGGGGCGGGAGATTTAGAGACCCCCCCCGCG
>JAYRFB010000088.1:0-12647 GCA_041908585.1 Candidatus Krumholzibacteriia bacterium | reverse complement strand
CGGGCCTGGTGGTGGAGCTCACCGGGCTCTCCGCGGTGGTGCAGGGCCTGCTGCCGCCGGCCACGCCGGTGGTGGTGATCTTCTCCCGCGCGCGCGCGGTCGGCGGCGCGCTCGTCGCCGGCGACGACGCGGAGGAGGTCGGCTTCGACCCGCTCGACGCGCTGCCGGGCCCGCTGGCCTTCGCCGCGCACCGCCGCGTGGTCGCGCGCCTGCGCGCCGACCTTGCGGAGGGCGGCGCCCCGGTGGGCGTCAGGGAACTGCCGTGACGGCCGCGCGCGCGGCCGTGCTGCTGTCCGGCAGCGGGCGCACGCTCGCCAACTTCCTCGAGCGCATTGAGGCCGGCACGCTGCCGCTGCAGGTGGTGGCCGTCGTCTCGAGCCGGGGCGACGTGCGCGGTGTCGACGTCGCGCGCGAGGCCGGGCTGCCGGTCGGCGTCTTCCGCCGCCGCGACTTTGCCGATGCCGCGGCCCACAGCGCGGCGATCAACGCCTTCCTGGCGCCGCACGACCCGCAGATCATCGCGCTGGCCGGCTACCTGTGCCTGTACCTGCCGCCCGCCGGCTTCGAGGGCCCCGTGGTGAACATCCACCCGGCGCTGCTGCCGAAGTACGGAGGCCAGGGCTATTACGGCGACAAGGTCCACGAGGCGGTGCTGGCCGCCGGCGACGCCGAAAGCGGCTGCACCGTGCACCTGGTCGACGCGCAGTACGACACCGGCCGCATCCTGGGCCAGCGCCGCGTGCCGGTGCTCGCGAGCGACGATGTCGGCAGCCTCTCCGCGCGGGTCTTCGCCGCCGAGTGCGAGCTGTATCCCGAGGTGCTCGCGAGCCTGGCCGGCCGGCTGGCGGGAAGCTGAGCCGGGCCCGGACGACGCCGCCCGCGACTCCCGGGGGAGCGCGGGCGGTCCGTGCGGGCGGTCGATGCAGGCGCCGCCTACATCAGGTTCGGGCACACCCCGCTGTCGCCGACCGTCGCGAACGGGTCGCGCGGGTTGCCGGTCATCAGGTAGCGGTGCATCGCGTCGGCGGCCACGCGCCCCTGGCCCATCGCCAGGATCACGGTGGCGCCGCCGGTGACGATGTCGCCCCCGGCGAACACGTTGGGGAAGCTCGTCTGCATGACCTCGTTGATCTTGATGGTGCCCTTCTTCGCGTCGCGCTCCAGCTCGGGGCAGTCGGCCGTCAGCAGGGGGTTGGGCCCCTGGCCGATGGCGATCACCACGGTGTCCACGGCGAACTCGCGCACCTTGCCCTCGATGGGCACGGGCTTGCGGCGCCCGCTGGCGTCCGGCTCGCCGAGTTCCATCTCCTGGCAGCGGATCGCGCCCACGGCGCCCTTGCCGTCGTTGACGATCTCCAGCGGCGAGTGCAACAGGTTGAACTCGACGCCCTCCTGCTCGGCGTGGTGGATCTCCTCGACGCGCGCCGGCATCTCCAGGCGCGAGCGACGGTAGACCAGGTACACGACCTCCGGCCGCAGCCGCTTGGCCGTGCGCGCCGAGTCCATCGCCGTGTTGCCGGCGCCGATCACCGCGATGCGCTTGATCTTCTTGACCGGCGTGTCCGCGGCGTCGGGAAACTTGTACCCGCCCATGAGGTTGACGCGCGTCAGGAACTCGTTGGCGCTGTAGACGCCGTTGAGGTTCTCGCCGGGGATGCCCAGGAACCACGGCAGCCCGGCGCCCGTCGCGATGAACACGACGTCGAAGCGCTGGCGGATGCTGTCCAGCGACTCGGCCTTGCCCACCGGGTAGTTCATGATGAACTCGACGCCCATGTCCTTCAGGCCGTCGACCTCGCGCACGAGGATCTCCTTCGGCAGCCGGAACTGGGGGATGCCGTAGAACAGCACGCCGCCCGGCTTGTGGAGCGCCTCGAAGACCGTGACCTTGTGGCCCTTCTGCACCATGTCGCTGGCCGCGGTCAGCCCGGCCGGGCCCGAGCCGATGATCGCCACCGACTTGCCGGTGGGAGGGGCCACCGCCGGCGTGATCTTCAGGTTGTGCTCCATCGCGTAGTCGCCCAGGAAGCGCTCCACGCGGCCGATGCCGCCCGCCTCGCGCCCCTTGTCCGGGCGGTTCAGCGTGCAGACCATCTCGCACTGGTCCTCCTGCGGGCAGACGCGGCCGCAGATCGCCGGCAGGAAGTTCTTCTCCTTGATCTTGCGCAGCGCGCCCTCGAAGTCCTTCTGCCCGACCAGCTGCAGGAACGCCGGGATGTCGATGCCCACGGGGCATCCCGACACGCACGGCTTGTCCTTGCAGTCGATGCACCGCAGGGCCTCCTGCGTGGCTTCCTGCTCGTTGTAGCCGAGGGGCACTTCCTCGAAGTTGAAGATGCGCGCGGCAGCCTCCTGCTCGCGCATGGGCGTCTTCACCTTCGACTTGTTGAGGACCTTCTTGGGCTTCGGGCTCTCGTCGCTCATGACGGTCCTTCCTCCTAGTTGCGGAGCTGGTCGGCCGCGGCTTCCAGGCGGCAACGGTGGTAGCTGTCCAGCGAGGCGCGCTCCTCGGGCTGGTAGTAGGCCAGGCGGGTGATCAGCTCGTCGAAGTCGACCTGGTGGCCGTCGAACTCGGGGCCCTCGACGCAGGCGAACCGCGTCTGGCCGCCGACGGTCACGCGGCAGGCGCCGCACATGCCGGTGCCGTCGACCATGATCGGGTTCAGCGAGGCCTGCGTCGGGATGCCGTGCGGCTGCGTGGCGCGGCAGACGAACTTCATCATCACCACGGGGCCGATGGTGATGACCTCGTCCACCTTCACGCCGCCCTCGATCAGGTCGGTCAGCGCGTGCGTGACCATCCCCTTGCGCCCGTAGCTGCCGTCGTCGGTCGTGATGATGACCTCGTCGGCCAGGGCGCGGATCTCGTCCTCGAGGATCAGCAGCTCCTTGTTGCGCGCGCCGAGGATGGCGATGCAGCGGTTGCCCGCCTCCTTGAGCGCCTGCACCTGCGGCCAGACGACGGCATTGCCGATGCCGCCGCCGACGCAGACGACCGTCTTGCCGCTCGGGATGTGGGTGGCCTTGCCCAGCGGGCCGGCCAGGTCGTGGATCTCCTGCCCGACCTGCAGGCGGCCGAGCATCTCGGTCGTCTTGCCGACTTCCTGGAACACGAGCGTGATGGTCCCCCGGGCGGGGTCCCGGCTGGCCAGCGTCAGGGGGATGCGTTCACCCTCGTCGTTCACGCGCAGGATGACGAACTGCCCCGCCTTGCCGCGCTGGGCGATGTGCGGGGCCTCGATCTCGAACAGCCGGGTGCGGGGCGCCAGTTCCTGGACGCGCACGATCTTGTTCCCCACGGCAAGCTCCTTGCGAAAAGCACCGGGTCGACTGCGCCTTGCCAAAAGCGCTGCGTGACGATGGGCATTAGGGCGGGGGCCGCGGCAAGCAGCCGTGGCGCCGGCGGACATGGCGGCAAAGTTACCGCCTGGCGCAGGCGGTGCAAGCGCAAAACTGTGACAATGATTAGCGTTATCAATGACTTGCGGCGATGGCTGCGGCATTGCGGAGAGCAGGTGTGCCCCTGGGCAGAGGCGGAAGGCGCTGGGGGAGAATGTCAAGGGGCCGCCGGAACTCCGCCCGCCGGACGGGGGGAACGTCCGACGGGCCTGCGGATGCGTTCGACGGCCCCTTGCACTGTGCCACCCGAAGGTGCGTTCGCCACGCGGGACCTGCATCGATCGTGCCCGGCGTGCCGAAGCCTTGACGGCCCGTCGCGACCGCCCGATCTTGCGCCGGCAGGCCTGTTTGGCGGTCGACGGCCGGCCGGGGCGAACGCCGCCGGTCGGGAAATCCGCGCGCCCTGCAAGGCAGCGCGCGAAAGGACGGGACATCCGCATGGAAGAGATCATCCGCCAGCTCCTGGTGAACCTGGGCGAGGACCCCGAGCGCGAGGGACTGCAGCGGACGCCCGCGCGCGTCGCGCGCGCCTGGACCGAGATGACCGCGGGCTACGCGCAGGACCCCGGCGCGATGGTGCGCTCGGCGCTTTTCGAGACCGAGAGCAAGGAGATGGTCGTCGTCGGCGGCATCGACTTCTACAGCACCTGCGAACACCACCTGCTGCCGTTCTTCGGCAAGGCGTACGTCGCGTACATCCCCAAGGACCGCATCGTCGGTCTCTCGAAGATGGCGCGCGTGGTGGAGGCCTACGCCCGGCGACTGCAGGTGCAGGAGCGGATGACGGCGCAGATCGCGCAGTGCCTGATGGAGAACCTCGAGCCGCTGGGCGTGGCGGTCGTGCTGCGCGCGCAGCACCTGTGCATGATGACGCGCGGCGTGCAGAAGCAGAATTCCTACGCCGTGACCAGCGAGATGCTCGGCTGCTTCAAGAAGAGCCCCAAGACGCGCGCCGAGTTCCTGCAGTTGCTCCGGGAGCGCTCCGGCACCTAGCGATAGGTGGACTTGACAGCTCCCCAGCTCATGGCTTCCACCGGGACGGCGGCACAGGGATCGCCGCGCGCCGGCTCCACCGACGTCGCGTAGAGGCAGGCACCGCCCTCGGGCACGTTGGCCAGCAGGTCCCCGTAGATGTCGACGGCCTCGCCGCTGCGGATGTGCGGCTCGTACAGCGACGGGTGGATGCGGGTGAGGTCCAGGTCCTGGTAGCACAGCCACTGGCCGCAGTCCTGCTCGCAGGGCACGATGTGGAAGCGTGAGCCGGTGGCGTCGGCCTCGAGGACGCCGCGCACGGCAGGCGAGCGGCCCCAGGCCAGCGAGACGATCGGGGTGACGTCGCCGAAGGGGCCCAGCAGCTCGAGCTCGCCGTCCGGGTGCCGCAGCGCCGCGCGGTAGAGCCACGTGCGCTCGGGCCACGGCGAGCCGGTGCTCACCTCGTAGACCGCTTCCTGCTGCCAGGCCGGCAGCGCCAGCGGCGGCAGGGCGGCCAGCGACGGCTTGTCGCAGGAGCCGGCCAGCGTCTGCTCCAGGACGATCGCATAGCCCGTGGTGTCACCATCGACCAGGTCGTTGATGACGACGACCGTGAACGTGAAAGTGCCGGTGGCCTGGTCACAGGTGCCCTGCAGGTCGACGAGGGCGGACGCGGGCCCCGCGGCCGCGAGCAGGACCGCGACGATCAACGCTTTGTACGCCAATGCGAAAGCCTCCCGAGGTGGGCCTCCTGCCCCGACGCGGCCGGTCCCCACCGGCCGGCTGACCTGCTCGCGCGCGACGTGTTCACGCGCCACGGGTCCCCGCTCGACGAACCTGAGAATCATCATGAATCAACGGCCCTAACGACATTTGTCAAATGATGATACCATGGCGCCCAGACGAAATCAACCGCCCCCTGCGTCCGGCAGCCGGAATTCGCAGGGGGCCGATCCCGGTGCCGGTCAATGGCCCTGCGCCGCCAGCCAGCGCTCGGCCTCGATCGCGGCCATGCAACCGGTGCCCGCCGAGGTGATCGCCTGCCGGTAGACATGGTCCTGCACGTCGCCGCAGGCGTAGACGCCCGGCTTGCCGACGCTCGTGGTGCCCGGCACGGTGACCAGGTAGCCGGACTCGTCGGTCGGCAGCTGGCCGGCCAGGAATGCCGTGTTGGGCGTGTGCCCGATCGCGATGAAGCAGCCGGTGACCGGAAGCTCACGGTCCGGGCCGCCGGTCGTGTCGGCCAGCATCAGCCCGCGCAGGTTGCCGTTGCCGTCGGCCAGGTACTGCTTCGGCACGCTGTTCCAGGCGACCTCGATCTTCGGGTTCCGCAGCGCCCGGTCCTGCATGATCTTCGAGCCGCGCAGCTCGGAGCGGCGGTGGATGAGCGTGACCTTCGTCGCGAAATTCGTGAGGTAGGTCGCTTCCTCCAGCGCGGTGTCGCCGCCGCCGACGACCGCCACGTCCTGCCCGCGGAAGAAGAAGCCGTCACAGGTCGCGCAGGCGCTCAGGCCCTTGCCGTGGAAGCTCTCCTCGTCCTTGAGGTGCAGCCAGCGCGCCGTGCTGCCCGAGGCGATGATCACCACCGGCGCGCGGTAGCTGCCGGAGTCGGTCTGCACCTGGTAGGGACCTGCCGAGAGGTCCACCGCCGTGACGCTCTCGCCGCGGATCACGGTGCCGAAGCGCTGGGCCTGGGCCTTCAGGCGCTCCATGAGCTCGGGTCCGGTGATGCCGTCGGGGAACCCGGGAAAATTCTCGACCTCGGTCGTGATCGTCAGCTGCCCGCCCGGCTGGTGACCCTCGAACAGGAGGTTCGGCACGTTGGCGCGGCTCAGGTAGATGGCGGCCGTCAGTCCGGCGGGCCCGGACCCGATGATGATGGCCTTGGGGGCGGTCGCTTCGCTCATGCTGGTCCGACTTCCTGGGTAAGGGGGAGTGGGGGCGGCCCCGCCTGCTGACAACATCGCTTCAGGTTAAGGCCGCCGGGCGCGATGTCAACCGCCGTCCGGGCCGCCCCGGCGGCGCCGGGCCGATCGTCGCGGAGGCAGGGCCTGGCCCCGGCCGGGCCGGGATCCCGCCGGCGCGGGCCGGGCCGGTCGCCGGCGGTGCGATTCCCCGACCCCGGCCTTGACGGGGCGCCGGGGACGGCACTATTATTGCCGCTTGTGTCAGAGGCCGGGCGCGGTTGCGCCCGCGTCCTCTTGTGCCCGCGCCGCGTGCCGGACCTGGTCCTGGCGCCGCGGGGCCGGCTGCACCGCCGGATAGGAACGGCCAACGGGTAGGATCGCGATGTACGCTGTAGTCAAGATCAAGGAGCAGCAGTTCCGGGTCACGCCGGACACGACGCTGCAGGTGCCGCTGCTGGCGGACGAAGTCGGCGCCAAGCTGAGTTTCGACCAGGTCCTCATGGTGTCGGACGGCGCGTCGGTCAAGGTCGGCAATCCGATCGTGGCCGGGGCGGCGGTCAAGGCCGAGGTGCTCGCCCACGGGCTGAGCCGGAAGATCGTCATCTTCAAGAAGCGCCGCCGCAAGAACTACCGGCGCAAGACCGGCCATCGCCAGCCGTTCACCCAGATCCGCATCACCGGCATCACCGGTTGAGCCGAACCCGCCCGTGGCGGCCGCGCAGCGGTCGCCGGGGCCAGCCGTCAAGAGAAGGTGGGACATGGCGCATAAGAAAGCAGGCGGATCGACCCGGAACGGGCGCGATTCCAATCCCAAGAACCTGGGCGTCAAGCGCTTCGGGGGGCAGACGGTCAGCGCCGGCACCATCCTGGTGCGCCAGCGCGGCACGCGGATCCACCCGGGCAAGCATGTCGCCAAGGGCGGCGACGACACCCTGTACGCGCTCGTCGACGGGACCGTGGAGTTCCAGGACTTCCGCGGGACCAAGAAGCGGGTCAACATCCTCCCGCTGTAGGCGATGACACGCGACGTGCACACCGGGCCCACCCCTCGCGGGGTGGGCCTCGCCATTGGCGCGGACGCCCCGGCGGCAGGCGGCGTCCTGGTGGTCATCCCTGCGCGCTACGGCTCGAGCCGCTTTCCCGGCAAGGCCCTTGCCGACCTCCATGGCCGGCCCCTGATCGTGCGCGTGGCCGAGAACGCGCAGGGCATCCGGCGGGCCGACCGCATCGTCGTGGCCACCGACGACGAGCGCATCCATGCGGCGGTGACCGCGGCGGGGTTCGGCTGCGAGATGACGGCCGACCACGCCACCGGCACCGACCGCATCGCCGAGGTGGCCGCCCGTCACCAGGCTGCGCTGGTGGTCAACCTGCAGGGTGATGAACCGCTGCTGCCGGCCGGCGACGTCGACGCGCTCATCGCCTTCATGCAGGACGAGCCGGCCTGGGATATCGGGACCTGCGGCCATGCCTTCGCCGAGCAGGCGTCCTGGCGCGACCCGAACGTGGTCAAGGTCGTCACGGCGCGCGACGGGCGGGCTTTGTACTTTTCGCGGGCGCCGATTCCCGGTATGTTTCCGGGCAGGGAGGCCGCCGGCCACGCCGCCGCGCTTCGCCATGTGGGCATCTACGCCTACCGGCGGGCGGCGCTGCTGCGTTTCGCCGGCCTGCCGCCGACGCCGCTCGAGCAGGTGGAGGGACTCGAGCAGCTGCGGGCGCTGGAGAACGGGCTGAGCATCGGTGTCGTGCGCGTGGCCGCCGGACCGGTCGGCGTCGATACGCCGGCCGACCTCGAGCGCGTGCGCGCGGCCTGGCCGGCCGGGCGCTGAGGGCCGCGACGCCGCAGCCGCGGCGCGCAGCGGGGTGCGGCAACGGCCGAGGCAGGGAAGCCGCCGCGCGGCGGAGCAGGGAGCAGCATGGCGAAGTACGTGTTCGTCACCGGCGGCGTCGTCTCGGCGCTGGGCAAGGGCATCGCCAGCGCCTCGCTGGGCAACCTCCTGAAGGCCCGCGGCCTGAAGGTGGTGCTCCAGAAGTTCGATCCCTACCTGAACGTCGACCCCGGCACGATGAGCCCGTTCCAGCATGGCGAGGTGTTCGTGCTGGATGATGGCGCCGAGTGCGACCTGGACCTCGGGCACTACGAGCGCTTCACCGATACCGACCTGGCGCAGATCCACAACCTGACCAGCGGCCGCGTCTACGAGACCATCCTGGCCCGCGAGCGCAAGGGCGAGTACCTCGGCCGCACGGTGCAGGTCATCCCGCACGTCACCGACGAGATCAAGCGCCGCATCATGCTGCCGGCGCAGAGCGACCCGACGGTCGACGTCGTCATCACCGAGATCGGCGGCACCGTCGGCGACATCGAGAGCCTGCCGTTCCTGGAGGCCATCCGCCAGTTCCGGCTGGAGAACGAGCCCGAGGATTCGGCCTCGCTGCACCTGACACTGGTGCCCTACATCGCCGCGGCCGGCGAGATCAAGACCAAGCCGACGCAGCACTCGGTGCGCGAGCTGCGCAGCATCGGCATCCAGCCGGACTTCCTGATGTGCCGCACCAGCCAGCCGATCGGCGAGGACGCGCGGCGCAAGATCGCCCTGTTCTGCAACCTGCCGGTCGCGAACGTGATCGACGGGCGCGACGTCGCGAGCATCTACGAGGTGCCGCTGACGATGCACGAGCAGGACTTCGACCGGCGGCTCTGCAAGCGCCTGGGCCTCGAGACGCCGGAGCCGGACCTGGCCGAGTGGCGGCGCATGGTCGACCTGATCCTGGCGCCGCCCGACCGCGTGCGTGTCGCGATCGTCGGCAAGTACATCGAGCTGAAGGATGCCTACAAGAGCATCAGCGAGGCCTTCATCCACGCGGGCATCCCGAACCGCGCCGGGGTCGAGCAGGTCTGGATCGACTCCGAGTCGCTCGAGGGCGAGGATGTGGGAGACGCGCGCCTGCGCGAGGTGTTCGCCGGCTGCCACGGCGTGCTGGTGCCGGGGGGCTTCGGCGACCGCGGCATCCCGGGCAAGGTCCGCGCGATCCGCTTCGCGCGCGAGCAGGGGATCCCGTTCCTGGGGATCTGCCTGGGCCTGCAGTGCGCGATGATCGAGATCGGCCGCGACCTGCTGGGCCTCGAGCGGGCCGGCAGCGCCGAATTCGACCCCGACACGCCGCACCCGGTGATCCACCTCATGGAGAAGCAGAAGGGCATCGTCAACCTCGGCGGGACGATGCGGCTGGGCGCCTATCCGTGCCGCATCGAGCCCGGCACGCTCGCCTCGCGCGCCTACGGGCGCCAGGAGATCTCAGAGAGGCACCGGCACCGCTACGAGGTGAACAACGACTACCGCGAGGCGTTCGTCGGCGCCGGCGTCGTGTTCTCGGGCGTGTCGCCCGACGGGCAGCTGGTCGAGATCATGGAGCTGCCCTCGCACCCGTTCTTCATCGCCGCGCAGTTCCATCCCGAGCTGAAGTCGCGGCCGCGCCGGCCGCACCCGCTGTTCCGCGCCTTCGTGGGGGCGGCGCTGGCCCACCGCGACGGCGCGCCGGCCCGCGTGGCCGACCGCGCCACCGACCGGGCCGCGGGCTGAGCTTCGAAAGGACCGTGTCGTGGACCCGACTGCGTGTCGTCCGGCCGAGCCGGTCACCATCGGCGGCCGCCCCGTCGGCCGGGGACAGCCCCTGTTCGTCATCGCCGGCCCCTGCGTGCTGGAGGAGCCGGACGAGATGCTGCGCATCGCGGAGCACCTGGCGCGGACGTGCGGCGACCTGGGCCTCGGCTACTGCTTCAAGGCGTCCTACGCCAAGGACAACCGCACCAGCGGCGAGAGCTACCGCGGCCCCGGCCCCGACGAGGGGCTTGCCCTGCTCGGGCGCATCGGCCGCGAGGTGGGCGTGCCCGTGCTGACGGATGTGCACCAGCCCGGCGAGGCCGCGCCGGCGGCCGCCGTGGCCGAGGTGCTGCAGATCCCGGCGTTCCTCTGCCGGCAGACCTCGCTGCTGGAAGCGGCCGGCGCCACCGGGCGCCTGGTCAACGTGAAGAAGGGACAGTTCCTGGCGCCCGGGGACCTGGGCCACGCCGCGCGCAAGGTGCTCGCGGCCGGCGGCGCCGGCGTCCTGCTGACCGAGCGTGGCTCGTTCTTCGGCTACCGTGACCTGGTCGTGGATTTCCGCGGGTGCGCCCTCATGCGCGCGCTCGGCCAACCCGTGGTCATGGATGCCACGCACGCGGTGCAGTCGCCGGGAAGCACCGGGAGCGCGACCGGCGGGCAGCCGGCGATGATCCCGCTGCTGGCGCGCTGCGGCGTGGCCGCCGGCGCCGACGCCGTGTTCCTCGAGGTCCATCCGGAGCCGTCCCGCGCGCGCAGCGACGCGGCCAGCCAGCTGCCCCTGGCGACGGCCGCGCCGCTGCTGCGGCAACTGGCCCGCGCGCGCGAACTCTTCCTCGAAAGCGAGGCGTGATGTCCCAGACGCCCTTCGTGCCCCGCGACTTCCCCTGGCCGCCGTCCAGCGACGAGGACTACCGCCAGGAGGCCGTCGTCCGCGCGGGCAACGACCTGGCCGACCGCTTCGCGCGCGTGCGCCTGCTCGTCGTCGATGCCGACGGCGTGCTGACCCCCGGCCACATGTTCTACGGCCCCGACGGCGAGGCGCTGAAGTCGTTCCACAGCCGCGACGGCCTCGGGCTGGTCATGGCCCGCGCCGCCGGCATCCGCCTGGCCGTGCTCACCGGCCGCAACAGCGACATCGTCGCGCGCCGCTGCACGGAGCTCCGTTTCCACGCCATCAAGCTCGGGCGCTTCGACAAGGTGGACGCCCTGGGCGAGATCCTCGCCGAGACCGGCTGCGCGGCGGCGGACGCCTGCTACATCGGCGATGACGTCATCGACCTGCCGGCTCTGCACCAGGTGGGGCTGCCGATCGCCGTGCCCTGCGCGCCGCAGGAGGTGCGGCACGCCTGCCTGTACGTCACGCAGGCCCGCGGGGGCGAGGGCGCCGTGCGCGAGGTCACCGACCTGGTCCTCAAGAGCTCCGGCCTCTACGGGCTGGCGCTGGACCGCCTGCGCGACAAGGCCTGGCAGCCGACGCGCGCGGAGCTGTCGTCCGACCACGGACGCGACAGGGGACCGGCATGAGCGCCGGCGTGCCCGAGCGGGAGGACAGCTCCCGGGCCGCGGCGCCCGCGCGCGCCTGGGACGACGACGAGCTCGTCGCGCTCGGCCGCGAGGCCGTGGCGCAGGAGGCTGCGGCGCTCGGCGACCTGGCCGGCGTCCTCGACGCGTCCTTCGCGACCGCGGTGCGCGTCCTGCTGGAGGCGCGCGGGCGCGTCATGGTCACCGGCCTGGGCAAGAGCGGCTTCGTCGCGCGCAAGCTCGCCGCCACGCTCACCAGCACGGGCACGCCCAGCCAGTTCATCCACCCCGTGGAGGCCGCGCACGGCGACCTCGGCATCGTCAGTGGCAGCGAGGTGCTGATCGCCGTGTCCCGCAGCGGGGCGAACCACGAGGTGACCGCGCTGCTGTCGTTCTGCCGGACGTTCGGCATGCGAACCATCGTGATCACGGCCGATCCCGGCAGCGATGCGGCGCGCGCGGCCGACGTCGTTCTGCACACCCCGGTGGCGCGCGAGGCCTGCCCGCTGAACCTGACGCCGACGACGTCCACGGTGGCGGCCATGGCGATGGGCGACGCGCTGGCGGTGGCCCTGATCCGGCTGCGCGGCTTTGCCGCGGAGGATTTCGCTCTGTTCCACCCCAGCGGCGCGCTTGGACGCAGCCTGCTGTTGACCGCGGGCGAGCTGATGCACACCGGCGACGAGCTGCCCGTGGTCTCCCACCGCCTGACCCTGCGCGCTTCGCTGCCGGAGATCGTCGGCAAGCGCCTCGGTGGGGCCTGCGTGGTCGATGACGACGGCCGGCTCGTGGGCCTGTGCGTCGACGGCGACATCAAGAGGGTCCTGCTCGAGCGGGGTGAGGCCCTGGACCTGCCCATCACCGAGGCGATGAACCCGCGCCCGACCACGATCGCCGCCGGGGAGCTGGCGATCAGCGCGCTGCGGCTGATGGAGCGGCGCGAAGGCGGCGCGGTGACGCTGCTGATCGTGGCCGATGGCGAGCGGCGACCGGTCGGCCTGCTGCACATCCACGACATCCTCCGCGCGGGCCTGCTGTGACCCGCGGCGGGCCCCGTGCGGCGACACCCTGGCGCATCGCGTTTTCTGTTTAAGATGTTTATTGACAGACGTTTGCATGGATGGCACATTTCCTGCTTGACGTTCGCTCCCGTTCGCGCTTTTCCTGACCGCAGGCGGTCGCCGGGCCGCCGGCCGCAGGCGGTCGGTCCCGGTCACGCTTCGGCCGGGGACGGCGGGCAAGG
>JAYRFB010000087.1:0-40989 GCA_041908585.1 Candidatus Krumholzibacteriia bacterium | reverse complement strand
GGGGGTCGGGGTTGGGCGGCCGCCCCGCGGGCCCCCCGCCCGCGTGGGCGCGCCCCCGCGGTCCCGGGCGCCCCCCGCGGCCGCCACCTGGTCTGTCGCCAGCGGCGTCGAGAGCGTGACCTCGTGCCGCCGGGCCAGGGCGCGCAGCAGCGCCAGCGTACGCTGGCGCCCGCCGTCGAACGCGGGCCACGGGCAGCGGGGAGCCAGCATCAGCACGTCCACGGAGCGGCTCCGGGTTCTTGGGGGGCGAATGGCATCTTCCGGCACGGACGGCCTGGTCCCGGCAGGCGGTCGCGACGGCCGCCAGTGTCGGGCCCACGGGTCCGTCGCGTCAACAGGCGGTCTCCGCCGGTGGTGACAGATGTAGAGCCCCGGCCGCTGGCGGCCGGGGCTCTCGGGGAAACAGATCCCGTGTCGGTCAGCCGCTCCGGGTCACTTGAGCAGCATCATGCGGCGGCAGAGGGCCTGCCCGTCCACCTCCAGGCGGTAGACGTAGGCGCCGCTGCCGGCCACCACGCCGCCATCGGTCCGCCCGTCCCAGCGCAGCGACTGCTCGCCGGCCGCGAAGGCGCCCTCGTGCAGCGTGCGGACCAGCTCGCCGCGCAGGTTGTACACGCGCAGGCTGCCGCGACCCTCGCGGGCCAGCGTGAAGCTGATCACGGTGCTCGGGTTGAACGGGTTGGGCATGTTCTGCGCCAGGGCCAGGTCGCCGAAGCGCACCGGGGGCACCGGCGTGGCCGTCGGGCAGGCCTGGAACACGTCCACCGCCAGGATCTGCGGGTTGGCGCCCGCGTCGAAGCCGTCCGGGTTCAGGGAGAAGCCGCGGTTCGACTCGCCCAGGCACTCGAACTCGTCGTTGAACAGGTACTTGTACTCGACGTTCTGGGCGCCGCCCGCCGGGAAGACGACACGGCCCGTGTAGACCTTGTCCCCGGCCACCGCGTCCGGAGCCACGCCGTTGTCCCGCAGGATGTTCAGCGAGGGCACGTTCCAGTTGAACGTGTCGTCGAAGTTCGGCGTGCCGGCCACGGTCACGACGTCCGCGGGGCGGACGTTCTCCCAGGCCGTGTTGTTGAAGTCGACGCGGAAGACGACCGCCACGTCGCTCCAGGTGGTCGTGCAGAAGTCGAACTTGACCGTCGGGAGCTCGAGGACCGGGCCGCCGTTGGTCCCGTCGCCGAACACCTCGTCGTTCAGGTACAGGGTGCGGTCGCCCTGGCCCAAGCACTCGTACTCGCCGTTCTTCAGGAACTTGTAGGCGACGTCCTTGCGCGAGCCGGCCGGGAAGGTGACCAGCGTCGCGTAGACGCCGTCGGCGGCCAGGACGTCGACGCCGGTGCCGTCGTCCACCAGCTCATGGAGCGAAGGGACGTCGAAGTTCAGCGGCAGCACGTTGCCGTTGATCGCGATCGTGTCGTCCAGAGCGAACCCGGCCAGGTTGAGGTCGACGTGGAACTCGACCGCGACCGCGCGGGTCGTGAACAGCGTCGGGTCCTCGTCCGCCCACCAGAACTCGAGCACGTCCTGGGCGCCGTTCGCGATGTCCAGGGTGTGCACGCGGTTGTTGGCCAGGGGCTCCCAGGTGCCGCAGTTGTAATTGAACTTCCATTCGAAGGACTCGCTGGCGGTGCCGGCCCCGCAGTTGCCGGCGTACAGCATCCGGACCTGGGTCTGCCAGATGTCGTCGATGCCGGTGTCGGTCATGACGCCAGTGTCGCAGAGCGGGTCGAAGGTCAGCGGGGCCTGGTCGCCCTCGATGGAGAAGGCGTGGGGACCGGCGCCCTGGCTGTCGAGGAACGGCCCGAACTTGCCGCGGAAGACCACGTCCTTGATGCCGAAGCAGGCCCGGTTGGCCACGTTGTCGGCCGGGATGGCGTTATTCGCATTGTCGGTCACGCCGGTCACCGTCACCGAGTAGAGCGTCGCCGAGGCTGCGATCGGCGCGGACAGCGTCAGGTGCACGACGTTGCCGGCAACGGTGGCGCCGGTGGCGACCACGCCGCCGTTGAACACGAACTGGCTCCCGTTGGCCAGCACGCTCGTCGGCTTGATCGGCTCGTTGAAGTACACGTCAAGCAGGTTGCCGATCGGGTAGCTGGTCGGCTGCACGCCGGTCACGTACGGGGGATCCGGGTCGGCGGCTGCCTGGACCACGTAGACCGACAGGTCGATCATCGGGATCGGCGCCGCTGTGTCCCACAGCGTGAAGCCCGGGGTGGAGAGCTGCGAACCGTCGTTCGCCATCGCATCGAGCGGGCCCTTCGTCGAGCCGTCCTGCGTGACCCAGGCTTCCCAGCGGATGGTGCTGCCGGCCGACACGCCCAGCGTGCTCAGCAGGATCGGCAGCTCCTTGAAGCCCGTCGCGGTGCTCCAGCCCAGGGCCCCGGGGCCCGCAGAGCCGATTCCCGCCCACGAGGAGCCGTTCCACTGGTAGCCGGCCTGCCAGTTGTTCTGCAGGTTGACGTAGAACATGAAGTCCGGCTTGTACGGAGCCAGGCTCCACTCCAGCTTGCGGCCCCAGGGGTCGGTCTCGCCGCCGCCGACGGTGTTCACGTCGATGGCCACGCCCAGCTGCACGCCCGACCAGCCGGCCGGATTCTGGGTCAGGCCCAGGAACAGGCTGACCGCGTCGTTGGTGGCATAGGCATCGCCCAGGTCGATGTTGGGGAACTGGGTGTCGCCGCCATCGGCGTCCACCAGGTTCCCGGGCAGGAAGTCGTTGACGCCGTCGATGACGATCGTCTGCGGCGTGGTGGCCCAGGACCATCCCGCCGTCGCGACCACCAACAACAGGGCCGCCGCCAGCAGGTGCGGCAGGCTGTGACGAGCACGCATGGGTCTCCTCCTTACTTGACGAGCGAAAGCGGACGGGTCACGACCTGCCCGCGGGCGGACAAACGAGCGAAATAGGTGCCGGCAGCCACGGCGCGCCCGTGCGCGTCGCGACCGTCCCAGCGGCGGCGGTGCTGGCCGGGTTCCAGGCTCCCCTGCGCCAGCGTGCGCACGAGGCGCCCGCCGATGTCGTACACGGCGAGCGTCAAATCGACGGGCCGGTCGCCGTCGACCGCGAAGTTCACCACGGTCTCCGGGTTGAAGGGATTGGGTTGGTTGGGCAGCAGCCGCAGGCCGGCCAGCGCCGGCGCCGGCACCGCGGCGACCCAGGTACCGTCAGGCACGCCGTTGCCGTCGGCGTCGATTTCGACGGTCCACGCCTGATCGACGGCTGGCAGTGCAGCCGACAGGTTGCTCGGCGCGGAATCGCCGCCCAGCACGCCCGCCGGCTCCGGGTCCCAGCACACCGAGGCCACGATGGCCACTTCCGCGCCGGGCGGCACCACGCCGGCGCCCAACCCGTAGAGGACGTCCCAGGGCACGGCCAGCTCGCTGCCGCTCTGGGCACCGAACGCGTGGAAGGAGTCGAATGCGGAGGCGATCTCGCCGGAACGGTCCTGCGTCGTCGTCGGCGACAGCAGCTGCCAGAATCCGTCGCCGTCGAACTGCGACTGGTGCTGGTAGCAGCCGTACTGGAAGTCGGGCGCGAAGCCCGGCGCCGTGAACGTCGCCCCGCGCTCCCAGGCGTTGATCGCCGTCAGGTTCGTCTGCCCCTGGCCCGAGCCGGGGTTCACGTCCAGGTAGAGCAGCCAGCTGTTCCCGCTGACCTGGCCGTCGATCGCCAGGTAGAGGTAGTCGGCGTCCCACTTCACGAGCAGGCGGTCGATCTCGTTGGCGGCGGTCCAGGCCGAGTCGTTGGCGTCGTCGAGCACCTGGGCACCCGCCCACTCGCCCGCCTCGACGCGGCCGTCGATGACGACGCTCGTGCCGAGGATCGCCACCGGCAGCCCGGGCGCCCCCAGGGCGGCGTTGCCGTTGAGCGCGGCGTCGGTGACTGCGCCGGCGTCCAGGCGCAGCGCCAGCGACCCCAGGGCGGCCTGCGCGTCGATCGCCGCCGCCGCGGCCGGGTCCACCGCCAGCGTCAGCGACACCGAAGGCTGGCTTCCCACGACCGTCGTGCCGGCTCCCAGCGCCACGGTGGCGCCCGTCCCGGCCAGCTTGATTCCCGTCACCGCGGCCACCGAGGCCGGCTGGTCGAAGCCGAGCACCAGCCGGTCGGTCTGCGGGTACCATGCGGCCGTCAGCGCGGCAGGGCCGGCGGTGTCCTGAAGGTCGTCCGCCAGGGTCCGCAACTCGGTGATCTCGCCGCCGACTCCCGGCGCCGACGTCGCGCCCGCATAGAGCAGCAGCTGGAAGACGCCGCTGCCGCGGATCTCGTCGCCACGCATGAGCGTGCCGCTGATCTCGCCCTGGTGGGCCGCGCCGCCGTCGCCGAGAACCAGAGCCGTCGCGACGCCGGTGTTCGGGTTGCGGAAGCCCATGTACGAGGCATCGCCCACCCAGACGCGCTCCAGCTGCGCGTTCCACACCAGGTCAACCAGGGAGGGCGAGAAGCCGGACTTCACCCAGTGCGTGGCCGGCCCGACGCTGTAGGTGACCTCGCAGAAGGGCTCGCCGGCCGCAAGGGTGAACGTCTTGGCCACCTCGGCGTGGGTGAGCGTGAGCGACGCCGTCCCGGCGCCGACCGACGGCGCCATCGCGTAACCGGTGTGCTGGTAGTCCGGCGAGACGTCGCTGAACGCGCCCACGTGGTTGGCGTCGTTGAAGTCGCCCTCGGTATCCGACCAGTACGCGTTGTCCACGCCGATGGCCGTGTCGTCGTAACCGGCGCCCCGCACGAAGAGGTTCACCAGCCGGCCGCCGTTGCCCTCGAAGACGGCGAACATGCGGTCGTTGTGCAGCACCGCCTCCTGGTAGCCGTCGTTGTCGATGTCGGCCAGGTAGGCGTTGGTCGTCGTCGCGTACTCGCCGGCTGCCCAGTGGGCGGCCTCGGCGTAGATCATCGCGTTCTTGATGTGCGCGGAGTACTTGTGCTGCCAGCCGCTGATCGGCCCGCCCATCCCGTCGTGCCAGGCGGTCTCGTGCAGGTTGGTCATCAGCACGTACCAGCCGGCCTGCGAGACGTTGTTGTCGGGCGCCGCCATGAGCGCGTTGAAGGCGTCGTTCCACAGCGTGCCGTAGTTCTTGCAGTTGCCGCCCGTGCCGGCGCAGGCGCCGCTGCCGTTGCCTCCGTTCGCATAGGGCACGAAGCCCGCCCAGTGCGTGTACCAGCCGTTGTCGCCGCCGCCGTAGCCGCCGCCACCGCCGATCTCGCCGTAGGTCCCGGGCGCCGGCGTCATCGTGTCGCCGCCGAAGTCGGGGTTGGCCAGGGCGTCGGCCAGCTTCCAAGTGTGCAGCCAGGCGCTCTCGGTCTGGCACTTGCCGACGAACCAGTCGTAGGTCTCCTTGGCGTTGGGCGTGATCGTCGCCCAGCCGCCCATCTCGCCGATGGCCTCCCAGTCCTCGGCCAGCACGGCGATGCGGTACTGCCCCACGCCGCTGCCCGCCAGGCCCGCCAGGATGTCCAGCGAGCCCTGCCCGTTGCCGCCGACGATGTTCCCGGTGAAGGTCCGGTCACGCGGGACCAGGCGCAGGCCGTTGGCGGCAAGGGTGTGGATGCGGTGGTTGTCGTGGCCGGCCAGGTGCACGTCGTCGTCGAGGATGACGCCCCAGACGCCGTGTGCCTGCCAGTTGTCGCCGATCCAGTCGTTCACGCCGCTGCTGGGGTAGCCGCTCGTATTCAGCCACACGCGCTCGGGCACCCACCCCACGCGCGGCGTGTAGCCGTATCGCGCCTCGATCATGTCCGACTCGATCGACACCGCCCAGTCGTTCATCTCGTGACGGACGAACGGCATGATGTGCTGCGCGTAGGCGGACGTGACCATCCCGGCCCAACCGGCGGCCACGCCCGCGGCCAACCAGTCGTTGAAGTCGACCGGGTCGCCGTTGCGGGCCGCCCACTCCGCCGCCGTCATCAGCGTGCCGCTCAGGTGGAAGTTGCCGGGCACGCCGGTGCCCTGGTGGACCTGCAGCGCCTCGTCGAAGCCGGAGCCCTCGAGGTCGTCGCCGCGCCCGTGCAGCACGTCGGTGTAGCCGAGGCCCTGGTTGCCGTGCAGCACCAGCGCGCAGTGCGCCTCGTAGGCCTTGTCGGCGGGGTAGGTCGCCTCGACCAGGTCGCCCTCGCCCCCGGCCGGGTGGACCGGCGCGGTGGACACCGCGAGCGGCCACGGCCCCGCGGCGCCCGCCGGGTCAGCGGGCAGGTCCAGGTAGACGGCATCGGGGTCGCCGGGCAACGTGAACCACTCACCGGCGGGGCGCTTGTCGCCGCCAGGAACGGCCTCGGCACGCCAGCGCCCATCTGCCTCGCGCCGAAGCTGCGCCATCGCCGCCAGGCCCGGCGCCTCGATGCGCAGCGCGACGGATCGGGGACGGCCGGCGGCGGCATCGGCCGCCAGCAGCGACGGCAGGTCGACGGGGGAAAGCGACAGGAAGCTCGCGCGCAGCACGGCGCGGCCATCCTCCGCCCGGCGGTGCAGCTCGATGGCCAGCAGGTCTGCCGCCGGGGAGAGCGACGGCGACTCGGCGACGCGGTCGACGGCCAGCACCTGATCGAGCACGAGGCCGGCGGCTTCGGCCGGCGTGCGCACACCGCCCGCGGCGGATCCGGCGGCGAGGGACGGCCCGGTCAGGGCGCACAGGACGGCGAGCGCGGCGGACGACGCCAGCGGCCAGGGGCGAACGCGCATGGTGCTTCTTTCTCGCTTGCGGGCACGGAACGGTGGCCCGGTCACCTGCATGAGGGCGACCGGACGCTCCCTGACGAATCATGACCAAAGAAGATCATACCACAAAGAAACCGTCGAGACCAGAGCCCTTGCTGCGGAATCGACAGGTTCCAGAGGCCAACCTGTTGGCGGATAAAGGCTTGCCTTCCGGGCAACTCAGAAGCCACGCGGCGTGAAGCCGAGGCCCGGTGCCTCGGTCGGGTAGAGCCAGCCGTCGCGCAGGCGGACGGCGCCGTCGGAGGGGTCGTCGCGCAGGTCCAGGTGGCCGTCCAGGTCGGCGTAGCGCACGCCGCGCCGTGCCAGCGCGAAGTGCAGGCCGGCGGCGATCGCCAGCGCGGCCTCGTCCATGCAGCCGACCATCACTTCCCAGCCGGCGGCCTGGGCCACGGCGGCGATCTTCAGCGCCTCGCTCAGTCCACCGACCTTCATCAGCTTGATGTTGACCATGTCCGCAAGGTCGCGGCGGGTCAGGCGGAAGGCGTCGCGCAGCGACATCAGGCTCTCGTCGGCCATGATGCGCACCTGCGCGCCGGCCGTGACGCGGCCGAGCTGTTCCAGTTCCGCGCGCGGTGTGGGCTGCTCGATCAGCGACAGGCGCGCGCGGCGAGCCATCTCCACGAAGGCCAGCGACTGCTCGACCGTGTAGCCCTGGTTGGCGTCGAAGCGCAGCTCGACGCCGGGTCCAACCGCCTCGCGCACCCGCAGCACGCGCGCCGCGTCCTCCTGCGGGTCCAATCCACCCTTCAGCTTCAGGCAGCGGAAGCCGCGGCCGGTATACTCCAGGGCGCGCTGCACCGTGGCGGCCTCATCGAGGATGCCGATGGTGACGGACGTGCGGATGCGCAGGCGATAGCCGCCGAAGAGGCGCCACAGGGGCAGCCCGGCCCGCCGACCGACGAGGTCCCACAGGGCCATGTCGACAGCGGCGCGGGCAGCCGGCCGGTCCCTCAGCACCGGCCCGAGGCGATGCAGCAGCGCCGACGGGCGAAGCGGATCGGCCCCGCGCAGCACGGCGGCGGCGTCGCCCGCCAGGACGGCCAGGGTACCGCCGGGCGTCTCGCCGGTCACCGGACCGTCGGGAGCGGCGCAGCCCCAGCCCGTGTGCGTGCCGGCGTCGAGGCGGACGAAGATGTTGGCGGCGCGATCGACGCTCTCGTAGGCGATCGCGTACGGCTCGCTCAGCGGCATGTCCACGCGCCAGGCCTCGGCCGCCAGGATCCTCATCGCCCCGCCCTCAGTAGCGTCGCTGGTGGATCTCGTCCAGCGACAGGTCGCGCAGGTCCTCGACGAACTCGACCAGGTTGCGGACCATCACGTCCCACATGCGGCGTCCCTTCTCGACGGTGGCGCGCGTCGGGTCGCCCATGACGCCCGTGGGCGAGATGCGCGCCGTATGCGCCTGCCAGTCGACGGCGCGCTGGTTGGAGAAGTCGAGGAAGCGGCTCGAGAACCGCGGCACGGCGGCCTCCAGCCGGTCCGTCCGCACCAGGCCGGGTCGCAGGGCCAGGCTCGTGCTGGTCTCGATCTCGCCGGCGTGAACGTCGTTGACGGTGTCGGCCATGGCGGCGATGTCGACGTCGGAGGTCTCGCCCGACTCGACGCAGGTGAAGATGTGCGCGTCGCGGTTGATCATCTGCGCGGCGAAGGCCAGCGCGGGACCGTTGCCGCCGTGACCGTTGATCATGACCAGCTTCTGCGCGCCGCAGCGCGCGACGCTCATGCCCACGTCGTAGATGAGCTGCGCCATCGTCTCGTTGCGCAGGGAAATCGTGCCGGGGAAGTCCTCGTGATGGTACGAGACGCCGAACGGCAACAGCGGCAGCACGAGCGGCTTGGGGTCCGAGCAGCGCGAGGCGACCTCGCGCGCAAGCCACTCGGCGTCGTGGGCGTCCACATCCAGCGGCAGGTGCGGCCCGTGCTGCTCGATGGCGCCCACCGGCAGCAGCACGACATCCACCTCGCGGAAGCGGCGCTCGGCTTCCGGCCAGGTCAGCTCTCCCAGCAGCCAGCGCCGGCCACCTCCATCCGCACCGTCGGCGCCGGCAGTCGCGTTCGCCGGCTCGAAGGCTGACGGACTCGTGAACTCGGGCAGCGCGAAGGGGTCGCAGGGCACCCACAGACGGCCGTGCCGGCGCACCGCGCCGCGCGCGTGCTCCAGGCACAGGCGCAGCACGGGACCGCGGAGGTCGCGAGGGATCGTCGCCAGCGGAGCGCGTTCGCGGTCGATGCGCACCTGCATGACCTCGGGATGCCAGCGCGAGCGCCCCTCGCGCGGCAGCAGTCCGCGCTCCTGGAGCAGCGCGGCCGTGTGCTCGGCGCAGGCGCTCTCCTGGTGCACGCCCTCGCCGGCGAAGCGCGCCAGGGCCGTCCCGGTCTGGGCCGGGTCATAGCCGCAGGCGGCCGGGTCGGCCCCCAGGGCCGAGAGCATCGCCACGATGCGCCGGCATTTCTCGCAGCGGCCGCACGGCAGCACGCGCCCGGCGGCCGGTTCCTTGTGCGCGGCGTGGCAGGAGACCTGGTGGCGCAGGAGGTCGGGGTAGCGCTCGCAGAGGATCCGCTCGATGAGCAACTCCGACAGGTGACGCAGGATCGAGAACTGGTGGACGCGCCAGCCCTTGCGGTGGAAGAAGCGGCTGAGCGCGAGGTCGAACCAGCGGCTCTGGTCGTAGAGCCCCTCGTAGTGCGGGATGCCCTGGTGGCGCGCGCGGAGGCTCGTGTCGTACTCGTCGCCGATCACCAGCCGCCCCACGCCGCGCTTGCGCAGCAGCGGCAGCGCCCCGAACAGGAACACGGCCACGGTCCACAGCCGCTCGGGGTAGATGTCCGCCCTCACGTCGGCGAAGTCCGGGCGGATGAACGGCATCTGGCGCAGCGCCCAGGCGTAGACGCGATCGCAGTTGGTCCACACGCGCGCGGTGCCGGGCACGTGGTCCTTGAAGTGGCGGTAGGCGTTCAGCGCCGTGAACCAGTGGCGGCCGGACTCGTTGACGAACACCGGGTGCACCGGCACGCCGCACTCGGCCAGCAGGCCGTAGCTGAGCAGGCTGTCCTTGCCTCCGCTCGACAGCACGGCGCAGGCCTGCGGCGCGCGATCCCAGGCCGGCGCCGGCGTCGCAGCCTCCGGCTCGGGGTCCGCGAATTCGAGCCGGGCCTGCAGGTAGTCGCCTCGGCGGTCGGGCGCCAGCGCGGCGGCCGGGCCGACCAGGAACGGGTTCGGCTGCAGGAATTTCTTGACGTAGATCTCGCGCGCCGTGTTGCCGGCCATCTCCGCCAGGAAGCGACGGTCGCGCTCGTCGAAGCGGCCGTGGAAGACGATCTCGCGCGCGAAGAGGCCGTAGTTCAGGGCCACCTGCGCGGTGATCAGCGCGGCCAGGTTGGCGTCGGCGGGCTGGTCCGGCGCCAGCACGTCCTCCTCGTAGGAGTAGACCAGGTCGATGGTCTCGCGGCTGCCTCCCCGCACGACGGTGTAGGGCGTCGTGATTCGCCTCGGCTCCAGGCGCGGCGGGCCGACCTCCAGCCGGTCCCAGACCAGCAGCGGCGACAGGGCGTCCGGTTGCGCGCGACCCGGCATGGCCTCAGCCCTTCCCGCCGGCGGCGGCCCCGGCCCGGCGCGACTCGGCGGCCTGCAGCCACGGCCCCAGCGCGTCGCGCAGGCCCGCGGCCCCGTGGCGCAGCACGTCGAAGGCGGGCAGCCCGGTCTGCGCCGTGATGTCCGCGCAGGCCGCGACGATCCCGGACGCATCCAGCCCCTCGTGGTTGACGGTGATCGCTGCGACGGGCCGGCCCGAGATCAGCTCGACGGCCTTGACCTGCGTCGGCAGGTCGTGCAGGACATGGCCCGGGAAGCCGTCGTACTCGCGCCGTGCGGGCGCGTGCTGCATGACGACGACGTCGGGCCTGCCGGCCGCCAGCAGCTCGAAGCCGCCTGGATAGGCCGGGTTCAGCAGGCTCCCCTGCCCCTCCAGGACGATGACGTCGGGCCGGCCGTCCTCCCAGCACGACCAGACGGCGTGCTCGATCTCGCCGCTGACGAAGTCGTTGATGAGCGAGTCCAGGACCAGCGAGTGCCGCGCGCCCTGCAGCCAGGCCGTCTGGCCCGTGCCGACCAGCTCGGCGCGGCGCCCCGCGGCGCGGAACGCGTCGACCAGCAGCCAGGCCGTGGTCCGCTTGCCCACCGCCGAGTCGGTGCCCAGCACGGCGACCTTCAGCGCCTGCACCTGGGCGATGCGGCCGTCGAAGAAGTGCAGCTGCGGGCGCGGCGGCGTCCTTCGCACGTCGCGAATGCGGACGCCGGCGCGGGCGGCCAGCGCCGCCAGTTCGGGGTCGTCGCCGAGGAAGTCGTGCAGGCCGCTGTCGACATTCAGCCCTGCCGCCAGCGCGGCGGCCACGACGGCGCGCGCCTCGGCGGGCAGGCGCCCGCCGTTGGGCGCCAGGCCCACGACGAAGTGCGTCGGCCGGCCGCCATCGGCCAACCGCAGGGCGATCGCCGCCTCCAGCGAGGCGACCACCGGGATGCCGCACGGCCGGCCGTCCAGCACGTCGCCGGCATCGCGACCGGCCCAGGCGGCATCGATCACGCCCAGCACGTGGTAGCGCTCCGAACGTCGCACCAGCCCGTGTGCCGTCTTGCCGCAGGTGGTGTTGAAGGCGCCGTCGCACCAGACGACGGCATTGCCCTCGGGCCACGACCCGGTGCGTTCGTGCCTGTCCAAGGCGGTCATTCAGCGCCTCCCCGTGAGCACGGCGACATCGCGGTCGCCGGGCAGCGGCTCCCGTTCGTGGCGGGCCAGCAGCACCAGCAGCCCGGCCGTCGAGGCCGGCAGCACGTGCAGCCCTTCCCGCTCCTTCAGCATCCTCGCGGCCGCGACCATCGCCTTGTCGGAAGCGTCCGCGGCCCAGCCCCCGGTGGCGCGCACGGCGGCCAGCGCCTCGTCGCCGTCGATCGAGTGCCAGTTGACCAGGGGCTCGTTGACCGGCGTCTCGCGGATCTTGCCCGGCACCAGGTCATCGCAGTCCGGCAGGTTCCGCCGCCAGGCGATGACGATGGGATTCTTCCCGTGCGAGGAGCCGCAGACCAGCTTCGGCACGCGCGACGTCTTGCCGCGGCGGAACAGCGAGACGAACCCGTGGTGGATGCCTGCCAGCGTGGTCCCGTTCGAGACCGGCACCGCGACAACGGCCGGCGCGTCGCGCAGCTCGTCGTAGATCTCGTAGGCGATCTCGCCGTAGGCGCGCAGCTGGATCGAGGTGTTGGCGCCGCCGGGATTCGCGTCGTACACGTCCTCGCGGCCGGCGAAGGCGCGCGAGGCCTCGACTGCCGCCTCGTAGTCGCCGGGCACCCGCACCAGCGTGGCCCCGAGGGACTCCATCTCCGAGTCGCGCCGCGTGTGGTATCCGGCCGGCAGGTAGATGACGCAGCGCAGGCCTGCCATGGAGGCGGCCAGCGCCGTGGCCGCGCCGTAGTTGCCGCAGGTCGCCACCGTCAGCGTGTCGTACCCGCGGCGCAGGGCATCCTGCGCCTGCGCGAAGGCGATGCGGTCCTTCTGGGTCCCGGACGGGTTGCCGCCCTCGAACTTGAGCAGGACCTGGCGCAGGCCGGTGGCCCGCTCGAGGTTCCGGGCACGGGACAGGGAGGTGTCCCCCACCTCGGTCTCGGCGATGTCCTCGAAGGCGGCCAGCCGCTCGGCGAGCGGACGCGAGCGGTCGGCGGCCACGTGGCGGCGCTCGGCCAGGTCGTCCGGCCAGGCCGAGGCGACCGGCGAGACACCATCCAGCAGCGAGAGCCCGCCCTCCGGTGGGGACGGGTCCCGGCGACGTTCGAGCAGATCGACCATGTGCCTCCCCGGCAACGAGTTGTGTCGCGAACGGGGTCGGCCGGTCAGGCCCGGCGCTCCGTCGCCACAGGGCCATCAGCAAGAAGCAGGCCCCGGGCCGCACGGGCCCGGGGCCTGCCGTCGTCGTCCGGCGCGGGGGCGCCTACTTGAGCATCGTCATGCGCCCGCCCTGTGTGCCGTCCGCCGTCACCAGCCGCGTCAGGTACACGCCCGAGGACAGGCGGCGCCCGTCGTCATCGGTGCCGTCCCAGCGGAAGGCATGGCGACCGGCCGGCAGCTCGCCGTCGACCAGCACGCGCACCAGCCGCCCGTCGACGCCGTACACCAGCAGCCGCGCCCGGCCGGCGCGAACCAGGTCGAAGGCGACCACGGTCTGCGGGTTGAAGGGATTCGGCACGTTCTGGTGCAACGCCGTCGTCACGGGCAGCAGCGGCAGGTCCGGCGTCGCCGAGATGCCGCCGCTGGCCACGGCCAGCGGCTGGTTCGCCTGGTTGCGCGCCTCGACGGTGCCGAACGCCAGGTCGGCCGGGCCGGCGCCGACGACCGCGAAGGTCACCACCGCCAGCACTCCCGTGCCGGCGATGCCCCGCTCGCGCAGCCCGAGCAGAGCCGCGTCGACGCGGCCCGGCTGCGGCATGAACGCCGCGGCAGTCCCGCCCTGGGCGGCCAGCAGCGCACCGGCGGCCACCGAGACGGGCTGCACCGCCGACGCGTTCCACTGCAACGGGACGCTCAGGCCCTGCACCGTGCCGTCGCCCTCCATCCGGATCGTCACGGTGAACGTCTGGCCGACGGCCGGCAGCGGCGCGACGTCCAGCATCAGGAAATTGCGCGAGGCCGGCGACGGTGACGGCGGCGCCACCGCGTTGCCGCCGGGGCCGGCGTTCAGGCCATGGCTCAGACTGAAGACCATCAGGTCCTCGAACCCGACCAGGTTGTCGGTCGCCGGCAGCGCGAACGGCAGCGCCGTCGCGGTGGGCCCCACGTCCAGCCTGTTCGCATAGGACGCCTGCCCGTCCTGGGTGCCGTAGGCCGCCACAAGGGCCGCGACGTCGGCGGCGTCGACGCGGTTGTCACCGAGGCCGCCCGGACCGCCCGCCACGTCGGCCAGCAGGTAGTCAAGCGCCGCGGGCAGGGTGGCCGCGCCGGCGGCGTTGCCGCAGGCATCCAGCACGCGCACGTGGTAGTACCAGTAGTCGCGCGCCGGCGGGTTGTCCCGGTGCGCCGCGGCTCCGCCCGGCAGCGTGGCCGCCAGGACCCAGCCCTGTGCCGCCGGGTCGCTGCCGTCCGCCGGAACTGCCGGCGCCGAGCCGCCCAGGTCCGAGTACTCCGGCGCGAAGCCGAAGCCGCGGCGCCAGACCTGGATCGCCTGCGCGTCCGGACCGCCGGCCTGCGTCCAGGTGACGTCGATGGCCGTCAGCGGCGACAGCGGATTGCCGGAAAGGACCTGCGTCGCAGCGACGCCGGTGGCCGGCGCCGGCGGCGTGTGGTCGCTGGGGATCAGGGCGTCCGGCAGGATGTCGACCGGCAGCACCTGGTCCGCGCAGCCGCGCAGAACGACCGACGCCAGCGTGATCACGCCGGTGCCCTCGGACACCGCGTCGCTGACATCCAGCCAGAACAGGATGCCATCGTCCTCGTCGGCGTCGCAGGGAGCGCCGGCCAGCGCGCCGTCCACCTGGACGGAGCCGTCGGGGTTCTGGACGACCTGGAACGTGGTGGCCCCGTGGGCCGACAGGTACGTGCCTTCGCGCACGGAAGCCGGGCCGTCGCACAGCGCCAGGCCGGACAGCTGCACCAGCACGCTGAACGACTTGACCGGGGTCGCATCGGAACGCGTCAGGCGCACCGGGATGCTGTCGGCGCACGCCACCAGCGTCGACAGGCAGGTCCCGGGTGCCGGCTGCACTCCCACGTGATTGGGCGCCACCAGGGGCAGGAACGTCGCCCCGATCTCGCGCGGCCCGCCCATGGCCACGGGCAGCGGGTTCTGCGTGCCGGTCGCGTCGCCGCTCCAGCCGGAGAAGTACCACCCGGCGTCCGGCGTCGCCGTGAGCGTCTCCACCTGGCCGCAGGCGTAGTCGACCAGCCCGAGCAGGCGGGTGACCGAGCCACTGCCGGCGACCTGGACGTCCAGGCGGTTGCGGGCGACGTCCTCGTCGGCCGGCGCGCCGGCAGCGGGGCTGAAGTAGTCCACCAGCACCGTGTGCGCCGGCGGCGCCACGCCCCGGTTGCCCGCGTAGACGCCGACGCCGTTGACGTCCAGCGCGTAGGTGAACGCGGGTCCCGCGTTGACCCAGGCGACACCGTCGGTCGAGTAGCGCTGCTGGAAGAGGTTGCCGGTTCGGGCCAGGCGCATCCAGAACGGGGGCTGCACGCCGACCGGCAGGACCAGGTTGTGGCTGGTCTGCGTCGGGCCCAGGATGACGGCGACGCGCAGGTCGGCCTGGGCATCGCGGAACACCTCGGCGCGCACCCACGTCGCCTGGTCCTGCATCACCAGGAGGCCCTGCTGGCCGTAGTTGGCCGGGGGCAGCGAGTCGAACTTCACCTCAAGCTCGAAGTCCGTGTTCTCGGCCGCCTGCAGGATGTGCGTGGCGCCGATGACGCCGTTCCAGATCTCGTGCTCGGCGCCGCCAGGCACGCTGATCGCGACCCGGGCGCTGTCGGTGTACGCGTTGACGGTGGCCGCGACGCCGCCGTCGTCGAACGGGTCGACCACGGTCCAGCGCGGGTCCAGCGAGCAGCCGCTGAAGTCGTCCGGCGAGGCCACGGCCAGCACCTGCAGGAACGTCGCGGTGACCGACTTGTCGCCGTCCACGAGCAGCGAGTCCGGGTTCTGCTGTCCGCCCAGGGCGCCGGACCAGCCGCCGAAGACCCAGCCGGGGTCCGGCACCGCCGTCAACTCGACGCGGGTGCCGTGGAAGTAGGTGCCGCCGGCCGGCGCGGCCGCGACAGTGCCGCCGCCGATCGTGGCCAGGGACACCGTGTGCAGGGCGAGCGCGCCGAAGGCGGCGCCGACGCTCCGGTTGGCGTCCATCACCAGCGTGCGCGGGTTGAGGTCGCCCGCCAGGTCGCCGCTCCAGGCCACCAGGCCCCAGCCGGTGTCGGGCACGGCCGTCACGGTGACGACGGTCCCCTGGTTGTAGGTGCCGCCCGGGGGTGACAGTGCGATGGCGCCGTTGCCCGCCGTCACGCTCGTTGCCAGCGTGTACTGCGGCACGGCCGCGAAGGTCGCCGTCACGTTTACGGGCCCGGCCATCGGCACGGCCAGCGGATTCTGGGTGCCGGTGTAGTCGCCGCTCCAGCCGGTGAAGGCCCAGCCGGGCTGGTCCTGCGCGGTCAGCGTCTCGACGTCGCCGCACAGGTAGTCGACCTTGTCCAGCGAGCGCTGCACCAGGCCGCCGCCGGCCACGGACACCGTGAGGCGGTTGCGCAGCGAGTCCTCGGCGGCAGGCGCACCGGCGCCGTTGTGGAAGTAGTCCACCTCGACCGTATGGGCCGGCGGGCTGATGCCGCGGTTGCCGGCGAACAGGCCCACCTCGGTGACGGTCATCGCGTACGTGAAGGTCCCGGCCACGTTCCAGGCGACGCCGTCCTCCGACCAGTACTGCGTCCAGCTGTCGCCGTCGCGGGTCAGGCGCATGTAGAGCGGCTCATCGACCGTCGGCGCCAGGAACACGTCGTGCGTGATCTGCGCCGGGCCACGGTCCACGGCCACACGCAGGTTGTTGAAGTCGTCACGGAAGAACTCGGCGCGGACCCAGTGCGCCTCGTCCTGCTTGACGATGATGCCCTCCTGGCCGAAGTTGGCCGGGACGCGGGAGTCGAACTTGGCCTCGAGCGTGAACTGCTGCCTGTCCCAGGCCGGTTGCAGGATATGCGCCGCGCCGATCACGCCGTTCCAGATCTCGTGCTCGATGACGCCGGGCACGTGGATCGCCACCCGCGCGCTGTCGGTGTAGGCGTTGACGATGCCGGCCGTCGAGCCGTCCTCGAACGGGTCCACGACGGTCCACATCGGGTCCAGCTCGCAGGCCGCGAAGTCGTCCGACTGCATCACCGGCGGCAGCGGCGTGAACGTCGCCGTCACCGTGCTCGGCGCGGCCATCACGAGGGTGTCGGCCGCCGCCGTCCCGGTCAGCTCCCCGCTCCAGCCGCCGAACTGCCAGCCCTGGTCCGGCGTGGCCAGCAGCGCCACCGCGGTGCCCTGGTAGTGGAGCGGGCCCGCCGGATCGGTCGCCACCGAGCCGGAGCCGACGACGACCGTCGTCAGCTCGAACTGCGGCAGCGCGGCGAACGTCGCCACGATGTTCTTGTCGCCGTCCACGACGATGGTGTCGGGGTTGGCGCTGCCGGTCAGGTCGCCGGACCAGGCGCCAAGGCCGAAGCCGACCGCACCCTGCGCCGTGAGGATCACCTGGCGGCCCTGGTTGTAGGTGCCGCCCGGCGGGCTCAGGGAAACCTGGCCGTTGCCGCCCGGCACCGAAACCGTGACCGTGTGCTGCGGCACCGCGACGAAGGTCGCCGTGACGCTCATGGCGCCGGTGACGACCAGCGTGTCGGGATTCGCCGCGCCCGACAGGTCGCCGGACCAGCCGCTGAACGCCCAACCGGGGCCGTCGTTGGCCGTCACCACGACGCGGTCACCCAGGTAGTAGGGACCGGTCGCCGGTGAGAGCGACACGCTGCCGCCGCCGCCCACCACGTTCGTCGAGATGCCCAGCGGCGGGAGAGCCGTGAACGTTGCGGTCACCGCCGCCGGGCCCGACATCGCCAGGACCGCCGGCGTGGCGGCGCCGCCCAGCGCGCCGGACCAGCCCGCGAAGGTCCAGCCGTGCGCCGGCACCGGCGTCAGGGTGACCTGCTGGTCGCAGCCGTAGCTGGCAAGGTCCGGCGTCGCGGTGACCGTGCCGCCGCCCACCGTCGTGATCGTCAGGGGCGCCCGGGCGGCGTCCTCGTCCAGCGTGGACACTCCGGCGTGGCGGAAGTAGTCGACCAGCACCGTGTGGCCCGGGTTGTTGACATTGTTGCCGGCGTAGACGCCGATCCCGGTCACGTCCAGCGCGTAGGTGAAGCCCGAACCGGGCGGCGTGTTCCAGACGCTGCCATTGGTCGACCACTGCACGGTCCAGACGTCGCCAGCGCGCACCACGCGCAGGCGGTACGAGCCGTTCGGGCCGATCTGCGTGTTGACCGGGATCGTGGCGCCGTCCGGCAGCGCCGCCAGCACATGGGTCACCTGGCCGAAGCTGGCGAGCTCGAAGCGCAGCCACTGCGTGTCGTCCTGGCGGACGATGATGCCCTCCTGGCCCAGGAATGCGTTGGGCAGGTGGGAGTCGAACTTCACCTCGACGGCGAAGTCCACGTCCAGGGCCGGCTGGATCAGGTGGGGCGCCGTGATCGCGCCGCTCCACAGCTCATGAGTGACGCCGCCGGGCACCGTCAGGGCCAGGCGCGCGTCATCCGTGTAGGCGCCCTGCAGGGCCCAGGCCGCCGCGTCGCCGCGGGGATTGACGAACGTCCAGATGGTGTCGAGCTCGCAACCGTTGAAATCGTCCTCGACGAACGCGTAGATGATCTCCTCGAAGGTGGCCGCCACGACACGGTTGGCCGTCATGACCAGGGTGTCGGGATTGGCGGTCCCCGCCAGGTCGCCCGACCAGCCCGTGAAGTTCCAGTCCGGGGCCGGCACCGCCGTGACGATCACCGTCGCGCCCTCGTTGTAGACGCCCCCGGGCGGCGACAGCTGGACGGTACCGTTGCCCGCCGCCACGGTGGCCGCCAGCGTGAACTGCGCCACGGGGACGAAGTGCGCCGTCACCGCCGCGGCGCCGCTCATCGTGACCTGAACCGGGTTCTGCGTGCCCGTGACCGCGCCCGACCACGAGTCGAAGCGCCAGCCCGGCTGGTCCACGGCCGTCAGCGTCTCGACCTGGCCGCAGCCGTAGCCGGGCAGGTCCAGGGCGCGCGTCACGGCGCCGCCGCCGTCGACCGTGACCGCCAGCGGCGCGCGCTGGCCGTCCTCGCCCGCCGGCACGCCGGCGGTGTTGTGGATGTAGTCGACCAGCACGGTGTGCGCGGGCGGCGAGAAGCCGCGGTTGCCGGCGAAAAGGCCGATGGCCGTCACGGTCATGTCGTAGTTGAACGGGCCGCCGGCGACGTTCCAGTTGACGCCGTCGGAGGACCACGACTGCACCCAGGTGTCGCCGGTGCGCGTGACGCGCATCCAGAGGGGCGCGGTCAGGCCCAGCGGCATGTAGACGTCGTGGGTGAGGATCGCCGGCCCGCGGTCGACCGCCACGCGCAGCCGGTTGGTCTCGTCGCGGAAGATCTCGGCGCGGATCCAGCGCGCCTCGCTCTCCTTGATGAGGATGCCTTCCTGCCCGAAGTTGCCGGGCAGGTCGGAGTCGAACTTCGCCTCGACCGTGAAATCGACGTCCTGGGCGGGCTGCAGGATGTGCGGCGCACCGATGAAGCCGTTCCAGATCTCGTGCTCGATGCCGCCCGGGACGCTGATCGCCACGCGGGCGTTGTCGCTCCAGCCCCCGGACAGGACCGCGGTGGCGCCGTCGTCGTAGGGATCGACGAACGACCAGGGTGCGCCCAGCGCGCAGCGATTGAAGTCGTCGGTCAGGAACACCGGCGGGATCTCGGTGAACGTCGCGTGCACCGTCTTGTCGCCGTCCATCAGCAGCGTGTCGGGATTGGCGGCGCCGGCCAGGTCGCCGCTCCAGCCGGCGAACTGCCAGCCGGCATCGGGTACCGCCGTCAGCACCACCGACGAGCCGAAGAGGTAGTCGGGAGAGTCGGGCTGCCTCAGCACCTGCCCGCTGCCGCTCACGGTCGTCGTCAACACGTGCGACGGCATGACGGCGAAGCCGGCGGTCACGCTCTTGTTGCCGTCGACGACGATCGCCACCGGGTTGGCCGTCCCCGCCGCGTCGCCGGACCAGCCCGTGAAGCCCCAGCCGGGGGCGGCGATGGCCGTCGCCATCACGGTCGCGCCGGCATTGTAGGTGCCGCCCGGCGGGTCCAGCGTCACGCTGCCCGCGCCGCCCGGCTGCACCGCGGTCGCCAGCGTGTACTGCGGCACCGCGCCGAAGCCGACGATCACCGCGCGGTTGCCGTCCATCGTGATCGCCTGCGGGTTCACCGTCCCGACCAGGTCGCCGGAGAAACCGGTGAAGGCCCACCCAGGCGCATCCACGGCCGTGACCGTGACCACCGTGCCGCGGTTGTAAACGCCGCCCGGCGGCGACAGCACATACGAACCGCCACCGGCGACGGACACCGCGAGCGTGTCGACCGGCACGGCGGCGAAGGTCGCCGTCACGGTCGTCGGCCCGTTCATGGGCAGCACGGCGGGGTTGGCGCTGCCGCCCAGCGCGCCGCCCCAGGCGCTGAAGGCCCAGCCCAGCTGGTCGACCGCCGTGAGCGTGACGTCCTGCGCGCAGGCGTAGCTGGCCAGGTCCGGGCCGCGCGTGACCTGGCCGCCGCCGGTCACGTCGACGGTCAAGGTGTTGCGCTCGATGTCGTCGCCCGCGCCATTCACGCCGAACCAGTCGGCCTGCACGGTGTGCGCGGGCGCGGCGGCGCCGCGGTTGCCGGCGAAGATGCCGATGCTGTCGGGCGCGAAGGCGTAGACGAATGGCGCGCCGGGCGACTGCCAGGTGTTTCCGTCCTGCGACCATTCGAGGGTCCACGTATCTGCGCTGCGCGTCACGCGCAGGTACAGGGGCGCCGGCTGCGTGGGCAGGATCGCCACGTCGAAGAAGACCGTCGTCGGGCCGCCCAGCGCGGCCATGCGCACGAGTCCGACCTCGTTGCGGTAGATCTCGAGCCGCAGCCACTGGCTGTCGCTCTGGCGGACGAGCAGGCCCTGCTGTCCGAAGTTCGCCGGCAGCACGGAGGTGAACTTCACGGCGGCGGTGAAGTCGCCCGGCGCCAGCGGCTGGCGCACATGCGGCGCGCCGATGGTCGTGTTCCAGATCTCGTGCGCGGAGCCGCCCGGCACGCTGATCGCCAGGTGGGCGTCATCGGTGTAGGCGCCGGTGATCGCGACGCTCGCCGCCGGGTCCCCGCCGTTGACGAAGGTCCACACGGGATCCAGCCCGCAGGCGTGGAAGTCGTCCGCGACGAACTGCGCGTTCGCACCCAGCGCCGGCAGCATCAGCAGCATGGCCACGGTCGCCGCGAGCGGCAGTCCCGCCAGGCGTCGCGTCCCCTGTCTTCTATTAAGCTCCATGTCGGCCCGATCCCTCCGCCGGCTCGTGTGGACGTCGCTGAGTTATAGTGTCCTGCCGGGGCCGACTGTCGGTCCCGGTTCGCGCGTCCGCGGTGCTCGCTGGCAGCGCGGCCCTCCCCCGAAGGCCGTCGACGCCTCTGCTGCGCCAGGCTCGTGATGCCTGCCGCAGCGGCTTGCCATAAAATTATACATATGGTTACATCTTCGCGGCAAGGAAAATCGACGCAAATCGTGGCCGTTCAGGACCGGTCGGTCGGGGAATTCCGCGGAACGTCGGGGAACTGCCGGGCAGCTTCGGACATCGTCGACCACGGGCGCAGCACGTCGTCGAGCTGGGCGATCCGCAGGATGTTGCGGATCCGCTCGTTCCCGCAGACGACCGCCAGCGCGCCGCCGCCCTCCTCGATGAGCTTCCAGAGCGCAACCAGCCTGCCGAGGCCGCGCGAGTCCATCCAGGGCACGCGATCCAGGTCCATGATGAAGCGCCGCCCGCCGCCCGCCACGATGCCCCCCACCTCCTCGAACAGTTCCGGCCAGTCGTGGTCGGGCCCGCCGCCGACCGACAGCGTGCGCAGGGGGCGTTCGTCACCGTGACCGGACCACCAGGACAGGCCGATCTGGCCGCCGGCGATCTTCAGGACAGGGCGCATCACCAGGATGTCGGCGGGCGCGGGCGTGACCGGGGGCATGCGTGTTCCCTCTTGGCAGGAGCCGGGCATCCGGGCGGGGCGGGCGCGGCCTCCCCGGCCGCGCAACCCGATCTCTACGCCGGGGCGCGGCAATGGTTCCACGGCAGCGCGGCTCGGCGCGCCACCGTGGCTCAGGGCCGGTCCCGCAGGGCAGGACCTAGATGTTCCGGTCGCCCTGCAGCTCGAGCAGCCTCAGGCGCAGGCGTCGCTCGAGTTCGGGGCGGTCCTCCTGCCGGGCGTACCGCAGCTGGATCCTCAGGATGCTCTGCACGCGTTCCAGCGGCAGCGCCTCCAGCTCGCGGACGATGGCCTCGGCCGTCACGTCGTCCGTCGCCACCGCCAGGTCCGCCAGCAGCTGCTTCTCCCGCGCGTCGAGCACCGCCAGCGAGTCGCGGATCTCGACATACATCGGGGACAACTGCAGCAGGGCGCTGCCGCGCACATGACGGGCAGGCGGCGTGGCAGGGGTGTCGGGAGTGGCCGGTGGAACATCGGCAGCGAGGCACGGGGCAGCCCAGGCAAGGCACGTAACCAGAAGCAGAAGCGACAGGACGGCACGCATGGGACGACCTCCTGACCGTCGCCGGGCTTTGTCGCCGGCGACCTGTCAACAGATTAGCATGACGACGGCCGCAACAGCAATCGATTTTTTGCATTTTTGTTATGTTCGGCCAAGGCCATGGGCGCCAACGCAGTGCGCACGGCCGCCGACGGCTGGCCGATCCTCCTGCCCGTCTGTAGCCTGCCGGGACTGTCGATCGGGAACGAGCGGGATGCGGCGAGCGGAGGTGCGTATGCGCAGGTGCGGCTGGGTTGAGGGCGGACACGAGGCGGACATCGCCTACCACGACCACGAATGGGGCGTGCCCGTGCACGACGAGCATCGCTGGTTCGAGTTCCTCATCCTCGAGGGCGCGCAGGCGGGGCTCAGCTGGTCGACGATCCTGCGCAAGCGCGACCGCTACCGCGAGGTCTACGACGGCTTCGACCCGGCCCTGGTCGCGCGCTTCGACGCGCGGCGGCAGGAGCTCCTGCTGCAGGACCCCGGCATCGTTCGCAACCGCCTCAAGGTTGCGGCCTCGGTCGTCAACGCGCAGCGCTTCCTGGCGGTGCAGGACGAGTGCGGCAGCTTCGACGCCTACGTCTGGCGATTCGTGGGCGGGCGCCCGTTGCAGCCCGGGCGCAAGTCGCTGGCGGAGATCCCGGCGCGTACGCCCGAGTCCGATGCGCTGTCGAAGGACCTGAAGCGGCGCGGCTTCAAGTTCGTCGGCAGCACGATCTGCTACGCCCTGATGCAGGCGGCCGGACTGGTCAACGATCACGAGACCGGCTGCCATCGGCATGCCGCGGTGAGCCGGCTGCGCTGACGCCGGCGCCGCGCGCGGTCAGGGGCCGGCGTCGGCGCGCACGCGCGAGAGCAGCCAGGCAGCGAGGTCCGGCTCGGCGTACGCCGCGTCCCAGCTGTTGTGGCCGGCGACCGGGTAGAGGGTCAGGCGCGCGTCGTCGGGATCGCCGCCGGTCGAGCCGCGCAGCCGCCGGACCTCCTGCATGATCGCGAGGGTTTCGCGGGGATCGACGACGTCATCGCGCAGGCCGTGGAACGCCCACACCGGCAGGCGCGCCACGCGCGGCGCCACCTCCTCCACCGAGCCGTAACCGCAGACCGGCACCAGGCACGAGAAGAGCCCCGTGTTGCGCGCGCCGATCACCCAGGTGCCGTGCCCGCCCTGCGAGAGCCCGGTCAGCGCGATGCGGTCACCGTCGATGTTCCAGCGCGCGCGGGCCTCGGCGATGGCCGCCAGCACCTGGTCCTCGTACGCTTCCCACTGGTGCTCGCGGCTCGGCTTCTGCGGCATCAGCACCAGGCACGGCCAGCGATCCGGGCGCGCCGCCACCGCCGGCCCCAGCCCCACCTGCGCCTGCCGCCCGTCGCTGCCGCACTCGCCGGCCCCATGCAGGAACACGACCAGCGGCCAGGGACGCCCGGGGTCGTATCCCTCCGGCAGGCGCACGACGACCGGCAGACCCGCTTCTTCCAACGCGACCTCCCGACCGGCGACTTCCGTGCCCGCCGCGGCACCCGCCGCCGTCGCCAGCAGCGCCGCCGCGCCGGCCGCCAGGGCCCGCTTCACCGCGGACCGCAGGTTCTCCAGTCCCATCGCCGCTCCTTGCCAGCCTGCCGCGCGCCCGCGGGACGCGAATGCGGGGCGACAGCGCCGGCGGACGCTAGCACGGGCAACGCCGCCTGCCAACTTCCGAGGTGGCCCTTGCCGGCCCGATCCCCGATTCCGTACACTGGGGACTGCCTGACACCCCTCCACCCAGCCCCCCGACCCCGTGGAGGTCCACGATGTCCCTGATGACTCCATGCCGGTTGCCGGCGATCACGCGGACCCGTCCCGGCCCGACCGCGGTCACCGTCGCCATGGCGCTGATGACCGCGGCGATGCTGGTTGTGGCGATGCTGGCCGGTTGTTCCGGATCCTCGGCGCCCGACAAGGTGGCCGGCAACCAGCTCGACCCCTCGGCGGGCACCTTCGCGCTGAAGGACGTGTCCATCCCGGGGCCCGACGGCGAACCGGTGCTGCTGCGCCTCGAGGGCAGCGACCTGGTGACGGACCCGCAGGCGGGCACGGTCGCGCTTTCGGTGCGCGTGGTGAACCTGTCGTCCGAGACGGTCCACCCGCCGCTCGTGGTCTGGCTCGCGGACCTGCAGCCGGCGACGGTGGTGCCGTTGAATGCCGATCACGCCTTCCCGGGCGCGCTGACGGATCCGGCCACGGCCGCGACCGACACCGCCGGCTGGGGCTTCGACTACACGGCGCTGCTGGCGGGCGAACCGTTGCCGCCCGGCGAAGCCACGCCGCCGAAGACCTGGCTCTTCGCGGACCCGGAGCTGCTGCCGTTCTCGTTCGCGGCCCGCATCGAGACGGGTGCCTTCACCGGGCAGGCCCGGCTCGCCGGCCGGCTCTTCTTCGACCTCGACCGCGACGGGCACCCGTCGGAAGTGGAGCCGCCCTTCCTGGCCGGCGGCGTGCAGGTGACCGGCCCGGGCGGGATCGTCTCGTGGTCCTCTCCCGGCAGCGATGGCTGGTGGGAGCTGCCCGTCCGCCTGGCAGGCCTGTACGAGGTGCTCTTTGTCGCGATGGAGATGGGCCCGCAGCCCGTGCCGCTGACCACGCCGAACCCGCGCCAGGTCGTGGTCACGACCGGCCCTGACGGCCGGCTCCGCAGCTGGCGCGAGGGCCACTTCGGCATCGCCCGCGATGCGCCGCCACCGCCCCCGCCGACGGGCGTGATCGGCTTCACCGACCGGCGTCCGGAACAGCTTCACGTTTCGGGCTGGACCTTCCTGGACGCCGCCGTGGTCGGGCCCCGCCTGGGCCTGCACGTCGGCTACTCAGGCTGCGGACCGGACCATGCGTTCTCGCTGTGGATGTCGGGCGGGTTCCAGGAGAGCATGCCGCCGCGCGCGCAGTTGACGCTCGTCCACGAGACGATGGAGAACTGCGATGCGTACTTCACGCAGCGCGTCGGCTTCGACCTGATGCCGCTGTTCGGCCGGTACGCCGAGGAGTATGGCCAGGGCCCGCTGGTGCTGGTGTTGCACGGGCCCGACGGGTTCACGCACGAGATCGAGCTGGCCACGGTGCCGCCGGACTCGACCTGGCCGGCCGGCGCCGGCGGGCCGGACTGACCGGGTCCCGCCTTCGCGTCGGCCTCCGCACGCATCGGCGCCGCGCTCCCGCCCGGGGGCGCGGCGTCAGCGCTTCTTGATCACCTCGAGCTCGACCTCCAGCTCGCTGGCCGCGATCCCGCGCAGCAGCGAGTGTTCGTAGAGGTGCGGCCAGAGGTTCGCCAGCGCCTGGACCGGCCAGAGGTAGCCGAAGCGGAGGTCGCCCTTGCGGCCGGCGTTCGCCGGCCAGAACCGCAGGCGCCGGCGCACGATGCGGAAGCGCGCCTCGCCGTAGAACGAAGGCACGTTGCCGCCATCGGTGAAGTGCTCGAAGGTCTCCCAGGTGAAGAAGCGGCGGTGCGTGGGATCGCGATAGGCGCCGATCGAGTTGAAGTACGGCACGGCGATGCGCACGCGCGCCCCGTCGCGGCAGACGCGCCAGATCTCCTGCATCACCGCGAGCAGGTCCGCGGCATGCTCCAGGAAGTGGCGCGTATGCACCTCGACGACGGAATCGTCAGGCAGGGGGATCGCCTCGCGATCGAGGTCGCACACGATGTCCACGCCGGACAGGGCCAGGCGGTCCAGGCCCGTGAAGCCGGGCTCCTTGCTCAGGCCACAGCCCAGGTCCAGCCTCACGGCCGCCCCGGTGCCGGCATCGGCTGGGGTCACGTCAGCCCTTCACGCTGCCGAGCGTCAGCCCGGACACGAGGTAGCGATTGAGCGCCAGGAACAGCGCCACGACCGGCAGGCAGACTAGCAGCGAGCCCGCCGCGTAGTTGGCCCATTCGGTCTGGTAGGTGGTGAACAGCGACTCGAGCCCCAGCGGCAGCGTCATCAGCTCCTGGCTGGCCAGCAGTACGCGCGCGACCATGAACTCGCTCCAGCCGGTCATGAAGCTGAACAGCGCCGTGATCACCAGCGCCGGCGCGCTCAGCGGCAGCGTGACGCGGAAGAACGCCGCCAGCGGCGTGCAGCCGTCGATCAGCGCCGCCTCGTTGAGCGCCTCGGGAATCGTGTCGTAGTAGCCCTTCATCGTCCAGATGCAGAACGGCAGCGCGGTCGCCACGTAGGCCACCACCACGCCAGCCAGCGTGTCGACCAGGTGCAGCTTGCGCATCAGGAGGTAGAGCGGCAGCAGCAGCATCGTGGCCGGGAACATCTGCGTCATGAGGATGCCCTGCAGGACGGCGCCGCGGCCGGCGAATCGCGCGCGCGAAAGGGCGAAGCCGCCCAGGCTGGCCAGCGCCACGCCGACCAGCGCCGTCGACAGCGAGACCAGCAGCGAGTTGCCCAGCCAGCGGAAGAACGGCTTCTCGGTGACCATGATGCGGTAGGCGTCGAAGGTCGCGTTCGCCGGGAAGATGCGCAGGTCCGTCGAATAGAGCTGGTCGCCCGGTCGCAGGCTGATCCCGATCACCTGCAGGACCGGGAACACGGCGAACAGCACCAGGAGCCAGACCAGGGCGTGGACCCAGACCATCTCCCAGGCCTTGAGGACGCGGCGGCGGCGGGCCATCAGTACACCTCCTGCCGCGAGACGCGGTCATAGCCGCGCACGATCAGCAGCAGCACCAGGAAGATGAAGACGCTGAACGCCGCCGCGTATCCGTAGCGGTAATAGAAGAACGCGGCCTTGTAGACGTAGGTCACCAGGATGTGGGTCTTGTCCGCCGGCAGGCCCTGGTCGGTGACCAGCCAGATGACGTTCAGGTTGTTGAAGGTCCAGATCGTGCCCAGGACCAGGGCCGGCAGCAGGACGGGCTTGAGCATCGGCAGCGTGATGCGGAAGAACCGGCGCACCGGTCCCGCCCCGTCGATGCGCGCGGCCTCGTACAGCTCCTGCGGGATGCTCTGCAGTCCACCCAGCGCGATCACCATGATGAACGGGAAGCCCAGCCAGATATTGGTGATCGTCGGCGCCAGGAAGGCCCAGAATTCGCTGCTGAACCAGGGCACCGGCTGAGCGCCGGCCTTGGCCAGCAGCTGGTTGATGACGCCGTACTCGACGTTGAACATGCCGCGCCAGGTCAGCGCGCTGATGTACTGCGGCATCGCCCAGGGCAGGATCAGCAGCGCGCGGTACAGGCCGCGGGCCGGGAGATTGCGATTCAGCAGCATGGCCGCGCCCAGGCCCAGGGTGAAGTGGAAGACGAGGTTCACCGCCGTCCAGGCGAAGGTCTTGCCGAAGATGCGGTAGAACTCGTTCTGCGCCAGCGCGGCGCCCCACTCCGACGGTGGCCGCGCGAACGGCTCGACGATCATCCCGCCGATCTTCGCGAAATGATCGAGCCCCTGGAACTGCGGGTGCTGGAAGTGGAACATGTTCCAGTTCGTGACCGAGATCCAGAGGTTGAAGGCGAACGGGTACGCCACCACGCCGGCCAGCACGGCCAGCGACGGCAGCAGGAACCAGAAGGCCAGGCCGCGGCGCCCCCTCATTCGTGCATCACCTCGATCGTCTCGACCGCGCGCGCCTGCATCGCGGCGGCGGCCGCGGCCGGTTCCAGCTCGCCGTTCATCACGCTCTGGTAGAACGGCCGCATGGCGTCCCAGACGGCCCGCATCTCCGGCACGATGGGCATCAGGCGTCCCTTGGCGATCTGGTCGCGGCTGGCGATCATCGCCGGGTCGGTCTGCAGCTCGGGGGCGGCGGCGGCCGACAGGTCGCCAGGCTGCACACCCAGGCGGCGCGCCAGGTCCAGCTGCACCTCGGGGCCGGTCAGCCAGGACAGCAGCGCGGCGGTGCAGTCGCGCGTCGCCGGGTCCAGGTAGCGGTTGATGCTGTAGCACTTGGCCGAGGTGAAGGGCGCCGGCCACAGTCCCGTGCCGGCCACCCGGGGCAGCGCCGCCAGCTCGATGTCCAGCCCTGCCTCGCGGTAGCCCTGCCACGACCAGGGTCCGTTGATGATGTAGGCGGCGCGTCCTTCCTTGAAGATGGTGTCGGCCAGCGGGTAGTCGCACTCCAGGGGCACGACGCGCTCGCGCCTGAGGCCGGACAGGAACCCGAGCGCCTGCGCCATCGCCGGCGTGTCCAGCGTCGGCCGGCCGGTGTCGTCCATGACCATGCCGCCGAAGCCGCCCAGCCAGGGCACCAGCCAGAACGGCTCCAGCAGGTTGAACACCAGGCCGTACTGGTCGGGCTTGCCGTCGCCGTCGCGGTCGACGGTCAGGCGGCGCAGCTGCTCTAGCCAGGCGTCGGTGTCGACGGCGACGGAGTCGACCAGTGCGCGGTTGGCCACCAGGGTCAGGTGGTTGCCCACCTGGTCGGGCAGGCCCCAGACCCGGCCCTGCAGCGTCGGCAGCGCCTCGGGCTGGAAGCGCGCCAGTTCGGCGGCCGGCAGCAGCTCGTCCACCGGCATGAGCAGCCCCATGATCGAATAGGGGCCGATCTTGTCCGACGGTCCGTACACCAGGTTAGGGCCCCCGAAAGCCAGGGCGGCGGTCTGGAACTGGGTCTGCAGGTCCTCGACGCGGTAATGAACGCGCTCGATCGAAAACTCCGCATACTCCGGGTGTTTCGCCCGGAACTGTGCCACATGCTCGTCGAACAGGACCTGTTCCTGGGGGTCCATCTGCTCCCAGATGACGACGCTGCGGGAGCGGTCGCTGCGGCCACAGCCGCCGGCGCCGGCAAGCGGGAGCCAGAGGCAGGCCGCGAGCGCCAGGATGGCAAACACGGTACGCCGGGCCAGGGGTGTGTCGTGCGTCGGTTCCATGGCCGCGGAGGGTACAACGGATCCCGCCCGCCAACAACCGCGCAGGCGCCCCGGGATCCGGATCGCGCGCCGGCGCGGGCGCCTCGGCGGCTTGGGGATTGAATCGGACCCCCGCTATCGCTTACCTTCCCGGCCATGAGCACCAGAATCCAGCGGCGCAGCGCGCCCCAGGCGGCCCCCGGCGGGGGCCTTGTCGTGAAGTCCGCTTTCTTCCTGGCCGTCTTCCTGGCCGTCGCGCTGGCGGGCGCGCCGCCAGCGGACGCGGTTCCACTCCGCACGCCGACGATCGACGGCGTCATCACCGCGAGCGCATCCGACTGGGATGCCGCCGATCGCGTGGTGAACGACATCGCCGACGACAACATCGCCGCGCGCACCGCGAACGTGCGCCGGCTGTGGCTGACCTGGGACGCGACGAACCTCTACCTGGGCGTGACCTACCAGGACCTGGCCGCGGACGAGGCGCTGACGCTCTACCTGGACCTCGATCGCGGCGTCGGCCCCACGAATGCGGCCGAGCTCGACTCGCTCGCCGCGAACGTCACGCTGCCCGCCGGCCACCATGTGGATTTCATCGTCGGGCGCACGGCGGCCGACGCCTATCCCGGCGGCAAGCCGCGCGCCTTCCGGGTGACCGGCGCGAACGGCGCCGTGCAGGCGGTGTCGTCGGCGATCACGGCGGCCCAGGGCACGAACACCGGCACGAAGTCCGCCGGCTCCGAGGACTCGGCCCAGTTCGTCTTCTGGCTGAACGGCGAGCTGGCCATCCCCTGGACCGTCCTCTACCCCGACCTCGGCGGCGGCGTGCCCGCGCGAGCGGTGATCAAGGCGCTGGCCTTCATCGGCCGCGACAACGCGACGCGCAATGGCATCGATCCCGCTCCCGACAACGCCGGCTTCGACGGCGGCACGGGTGCGGTCACCGTGACCGCGATGCACGCCTCGGTGGTGGACGACGACGGCGACGGCGTGCCCGACCCGCTGACCGCCACCATCGCCGGCACCGCCACGCTGCCGCAGGACGACGGCAGTTCGCCGCTGACGGTCAAGGCCGAGCTGATCGGCTTCGCCGGTCGCGACCCGGGCGCGCCCCTGAGCACGGTGACGACGGCGGCCGGCATCCGCACGTGGACCTTGCCGCGCCTGGCGGCCGGCACCTACCGCGTGACCACCTCGGCGGTGGGCTACTTCGCGGACGAACGCACGGTGGTGGTGGGTTCGGGTGAGGCGGTGACCGGCATCGACCAGGCGCTGGTCAAGGCCACCGCCATCCGCGGCAGCGTGGCCTTCGCCTCGGGCCCCGGCGGGGCCGGGACGGTGGAGCTGCGGGCCACGGGGGGCGCCGTGCTGGGCAGCCAGTCCTTCACCGCGGCCGGCGGACCCTTCGTCTTCTACGTCGAGCAGGGTGGCGACTACACGATCACCGCGACGGCCAGCACCTACCTGGCGGCGGATCTCGCCATCTCGGTGACGACCGGCGTCGACTATGCCGGCGCCGACCTGGTGCTCGCGAGGCAGACGCGCATCGCCGGCGACATCGCGTTCGCTGAGCTCGTCGGCGGCCTGGGCAAGCCCGGAACGGTCCGCCTGCGCGACGCGGATGGGGACCTGGCCGGCCAGGCCGGCTTCGCCGCGAGCGGCGGCAGCTTCGAGTTCTTCACGCCGGTCGGCGGCACCTTCAGGCTGACCACCGAGACGTTGCCGCCGATCTACGTCGAGGTCGACACGACGTTCTCGGTCACGCCCGGCGTCGATGTCACGGACCTCGACTTCGCCCTGGCGCTGAAGGCGCGCGTGCGCGGAAGCATCGCCTTCGACGGCCCGGACGCGGCCGGCGTCGGCCGGCTCTGGGACAGCCGGGGCGTCCGGCGCGACACGCTGGTCTTCGACGCGGCCGGGGACACGTTCTCGTTCTTCCTCGAGCCGGGGCAGTTCCGGCTCGAGCTCGAGTCCACGGGCTACGTGCCGGCGGAGTACGCCTTCGCGGTCGGCGATGCCGACACCTCGCTGGGCGCGCTGTCCTTGTCGGCCGTGCGCGCCACGCACCTGGAGATCGTCGATGCCGAGGGCGGTTCATTGCCCGAGGTGCGCGCCACCTACTGGGGCCAGGCCGCCGGCGACCCCTTCACCTCGAGCCTCGTCCGCCTGGCCGCGCGCGACGACGCCGGGCGCGACGACCTCTACGACGTCGATGGCCGGCTGGCGGGCTTCCGGCTGTCGGCCCGGAAGATGGACGACCTGTCGCGCCCGCGCGGCACACCCACGTTCTACCGGACGGCATCGCCGGCGACGGTCGACTCGGTCGTCAGCTTCGCCGGCGGCCGCGCCGAGTTCTGGATGAGCAACACGGCGGTCGAGGTCCTGCGCGTCTACCTGGCACAGCCGGCCAAGGCCCCCATCGCGGGCCGGCTGGTCGTGGCCTTCCAGGACCCGCAGCCGGTCACCGTGGTGCTCACCGCCGGTCGCGACACGCTGGTCGCCGGCGGCGTCGACACGCTGCGGATCGACGCGCAGCTCTACGACTCGGCCAACAACCCGAGCCTGCTTGCCGACGTTCCGGTCTCCTTCGCGGTGCAGACGGGCTCCACCGGTCTCGGCCAGTTCGAGTCGGCGACGGTGCTGACCAACGGCGAGGGCCGCGCCACCGGCGTCTTCTCGGCGACCGGCGCCGGCGCCGTGCGCGCCACCGCTGCTGTCGTGGTCAGCGGCGCGACGCTCGCCGTGCGCGGCGGCTCGCTGGGCGGGACGGACGGTTACCTGCCGCTGACCGTGGTCGCGGGCGCGACTGCCGGCTGGCGGCTGGCCGTGGCGACGGCCCTGACCGGCACGGCGACACCGGTCCCGGTCACGGCGGTCCCCATCGATGCCTGGGGCAACGACACCGGCGAGCCGGGGCTCGCGGCAAGCTTCGGCGTCGACCCGCCGGCGCTCGGCGCGGTCGTGCCGCCGACGGCCGTGACCGGCGCGGACGGGCGCGCGCTGGCCGAGTTCCGGCCGGCCGGCGGCGCCGGGCTGGCCACGCTGAACGTCGGCGGCAGCGGCCTGGCGGACGACCAGGCCACGCTCCAGGTCCGCGATGTCGTCGTGATCCCCGACGCCGCCTGGCCCGACGAGCCGGCGACCCGGCGCACGTTCGACACCACCGACCTGACCGCCCTGGTGGTCGACAACGGCCCCGGCGGGCTGGACCTGGAGATCCCGTTCGCCAGCAACTGGAACGGGCTGCAGCTCCACGTGATCTTCGAGACGGGCTTCGACGCCGCAGGCGCGACGGTGGACCCGTTCGTGCAGCCGGTGAACTATGCCCACGCGCAGAAGCCCGACTTCGCGCTGACCACCAAGTACTCGGCCAACGACTACGGCGACTTCCGGCGCTGGAACCCGGCGCAGTCGCGCTGGGAATGGTGGAACCAGGACACGGCCGCCTACGACCCGAACGCCGGCTGGAACATCCAGCCCACCTGGGTGCGCAAGCTGGCCGACCGCGTGCTCGTGCACGTGCCGTGGGAGCCGTTCGGCGGCGCGCCGGACTCGCTGCGGATGGAGCTGTACCTGACGCAGGAGGACGGCGTGAAGCGCGCCGCCTTCGACTCGGCGCCCCAGGACTCGACGCTCAACCTGACCTTCGACTACAACAACCCCGGCCCGAACGACTGGGCGGCGGCGCTCGGCCCCACCACGCTGCACGCGTGGGGCCCGGTCTACGTGGTCAAGACGGACTTCCCGGTCCCGCCGGCGCTCAGCGAGGCCACCGCCACGCCGGCCGCCCTGGATGCCGGCGAACTGCTGACCGTCTCGGTGCGGGTCGCCGACGCCGGCGACGGCATCGGCGACGTGGTGGCCGACTTTTCGGTCCTGGGCGGCGGCGCGGCGGTGCGCCTGTACGACGACGGGCTGCCCGCCCACGGCGATGCGGTCGCCGGCGACGGGCGCTACGCGAACATCGCGCTGGTCCCGATCGGCAACCCGGGCGGCGAGCAGGCCATCACGATCAGCGCCTGGGACGCCGGCAATGCGCTCCCCGCGACCGCGACCGTCACCGTCGACGTGACGGCGATCGTCGAGCCGATCATCCAGGTGGCCGACGCGATCGACGACGACCACGGGCCCAACCAGCCCGGCACCCAGCGCAAGTACGTCACCTACCCGACGAACATCGCGTTCGCGCCCGGGGGTTTCGACCTGACCGGGCTGACGGTGTACGAGACGGTCGCGGTGGTCGGCGGCGAGACCGTGCCGATGCTGGCCTTCCAGGTGGGTATCCGCGACTTCCCCGATCCCGACGATCCGGGCATGGCCGACTGGAGCCCCCTCTACGCCGAGCTCAACATCGAGAAGATCGACATCCTGATCGACAGCGGCCCCGGCGGCGCGACGGCCAGCCTGCCGAACCGCGGCGCCGCCTTCCAGCGCTGGGACGCCTGGGACTTCGCCGTGATCATGGACGGCTGGTACAAGGCCCTGATCCCCTCGCGCGGGCAGAACACCCTGGACTCGTGGCGCGCGAACGCGCTGCGGGCGGACCGGGACATCCTGCTGGTGGGCGATCCCGACGCCAACACGGTCACGGCGCTGGTCGCGAAGGCGGCCCTGGGCAACCCGACGCCCGAGCAGGTCCGCGCCTGGGACATCGCCGTCTGCATGTCCAGCCACGACTTCGGCGGCGAGGAAGTGCTCGGCGGCATCCGCTGGATCAACGAGGGCCGCAGCGAGTGGAATTTCGGCGGCGGCGACGGCAGCGACCGGGACGCGAACCTGGTGGACCTCCTGCTGGTCGCCGGCACCGGACGCACGCCGGGGCGCACGCAGGAGGAGATCCTCGACTACGAATCCGAGCTGTCGCTCGCGCGCCTGGCCGACGGCCTGACGCCGGTCGCCATCGAGATGACGACGCCCGAGGACACCGGCCCGCCCGTGATCGATACCGGCGGCAAGGGCTCGGTCGTGACGACCGTGGCCCCGCTCGAGGGAGCCCCGCTGGCGCTGGCTTTCCGCATCACGGACGACGACCGGGTCGAGCGCGCGGAGTTCCGCTACCGCGCCACCGACTTCGCCGGCCAGGGCTGGCAACGCACGGTGCCGCTGGGCTACCTCGGCGGCGACATCTGGGTCGTCGATGTGCTGCCGAGCTTCCTGGACTCGCTGGTCACGTCGCCCATCGACACCACCCGCTACCTCGAGTTCGAGATCGAGGCCGACGACCCGGCGCCCGGCAACCAGCCGGCGGTGTCGCCGGTGACCACGCTGCAGGTCCTGCCTGCGGCCCCCTGCCGCCGGGCCTCGGCGACCCTGGCCGGGCAGGACGTCGCGCTCCTGCAGGTGGACGGATCGCAGGTGACGATCGCCGATCGCCTGCGCGCGCAGCTGGTGGAGCGGCATGTCGCGCGCGCCTGGACCGGCGGGCCGGCCCTTGCCGATACGATGGGCGCCCACGTGACGCTCTCGTGGGACCTCTGCGTCGCCCCCTCGGGGCTGGGCACCCAGCCGAGCGTGCCCGAGGGCATCCCCCTGGGGATCTTCCGCGACGTCACGCTGGCCACGAGCGATGCCCTCGGCGGGCGGCTCGAGTACGGCGACTCGTTCCCGGGGACGGCGGAGCTGGGCCTGCACTATCCCCAGGACTGGCTGCCCGCCGGCGCCGACGAGCAGCACGTCGCGCTGTACCGCTACAATCCCGTCGCCGGGCGCTGGCTGCTCGTGGGCGGCAACGTGACCCCCACCGGCAACAACGTCACGGCGACGATCAACCAGGGCGGCACCTACGGCCTGTTCCTGACCGACGCCGTGGCGGCGGACGCCGGCGAGGTGCTGTCCGGCATCACGATCTCGCCGAACCCGTTCTCGCCGAACGGCGACGGCCTCTACGACGACACGAACATCAGCTTCTTCCTGGACCGTGAGGCCACGGTCACGGTGGAGATCTACGACATCACCGGCGTGCGTCGCGCGCTCATCACCGAGACGTTCCCCTACGCCGGCGCCGACGAGAACGACCCGACCCCGCGCCGCGTGCCCGGGCTCGTCTGGGACGGACGCGACACCGGCGGCCGCCTGGTGCCCTACGGCATCTACATCCTCCGCGTGATCGCGACCTACAACCAGGCCGGCGGCACGCGGACCATCCGCAGCAACCATTCAGTGGCGGTGATCCGATGAGGCGCGCGCACATGCAGTCGGCCAGGCGCTGGGCCGTGGCGGCGCGGGCGGCCGTGACGATGGCCGGCGCCGCCGGCGAGGCCCGGGCGGACTTCCGCTTCCTGGGCATGGGGGCCCGGCCGCGGGCGATGGGCTCGGCGTTCGTCTCTCTGGCCGACGACGCCAATGCCGCGTTCTGGAACCCGGCCGGACTCGTGCGCAGCGATCGCCTGTCGTTGATGCTGACCAGGGCCTGGATGTACGACACCGACGATCTGCGCCACGACTATCTGGCCGTGGAAGCGCCCAGCTGGCGCGACTGGCATGTCGGGGCCAGCTGGGTGCGCCTGGCCATTCCGGACCTCTACAGCGAGGACCAGATCAACCTGGCGGTCGCGCGCGAGCTCCCGTTCCTGCCCGGCCTCTCGATCGGCGTGACCGGCAAGCTGTTCCTGCTGTCGGCGCCCGGCTACGAGCGCTACGGCGACCCCTACTACAACGGCGGCGACCACGGCTTCTCCGCCGACCTGGGCCTGCTTTACGACAGCGGCGGCGCCTGGACGCTTGGTGCGGCCTTCTACAACCTGAAGGGCACCGAGCTGCAGCTCCTGGAGAACACCTCCGACCCCGACCCCGTCCCCTCGGACTGGGCCGCAGGCGGCAGCTGGCTCTTCCGGGACACGCTGCTGGTCACCGCCGACCTGCGCAGCCGCGACGGCCAGGCGGACAACCTCGTCATGCACGGCGGGGCCGAGATCTGGTTCTTCGACGCCCTGGTGCTGCGCTCGGGCCTGGACCGCGGCCTGGTGACGATGGGCGCCGGCCTGCAGGACAAGCACTGGCAGGCCGATTTCTGCGTGCAGACCGACCGGCGCCTCGGCAACGTGTACCTGCTCTCCTTCACGGTGAGGAACTGATCGTGCGCGAGTCCCCTTCCGCCCACCGCCGCCGCGCCGGCCGGCGCGCCCTGCCCGCAGCGGCACTGGCGCTGTTCGGCGCGCTGGTCGCCACGCCGTCCGGTGCCGCCACTCGCGTCGAGGGCTACTACGAGGCCGAGATGGCCGCGCAGAAGAACGACGGCCGCTGGCATGTCGGTTCGCCGGGCGACAACGGCATGCCCCGGCACTTCGTCGAGCTGAAGTTCATCACGAACCCGAGCGACCGCTTCGAGGTCTTCACCCGCTGGTGGGGCAGCTCGAACCGGGACGACGACCGCACGCCGGAGATCGACTACTACCGGCCGCGCTGGATCAACGGCGAGGGTCACCTGAAGCTGCGGCAGAAGAAGTCCGAGGCGTTCCTCTTCTACCGGCAGAACCGCTTCTACCTGAACGACGTTCCCCTGCTCCAGCTCATCGACGACTACAAGCTGAAGAACGACGACTGGGGGCCCAAGGCGCAGGGCATCCGCTTCGACTTCTGGGAGACGGAGTTCCTCGGCATCCGCAATCTGGGCGGCACGGTCATCCTGAGCGACAACGGCGGCACCTACAGCGACGCCGGCGAGGATGTGCCCAGCGGCGAGAACGCCATGATCGTGCGCGCGCGCCACAAGGCCTGGGGCGGCCGCCTGGAGTCGGGGGCGCTGTTCCTGCGCAAGGACTGGACGGACACCTCGCTGGAGAACTGGCGCGACCTGACCCCCCTGATGCACAACGACGTCTGGTCCGCCGACGTCGCCTTCACGCCGCGCAACCTGGTCACGACCGGGCTGCGGCTGGGCCCGCTGAACCTGGAGCAGTCGCGCTGGACGACGCAGTTCGCCTACAGCCGCCGCCCCTACGGCGAGCGCGTGTTCGGCAACCCGCAACGCGACGCCACGGCACTCGCCTTCGAGGGTCGCGACCTCCACATGGGCGCGCTGACCGTGCACGCCTGGTACCGGGACGTGGGCGCCAACTTCCGCGACTACATGGCCGGCCGCTTCGACGAGGGCGGCGACGGCTACAACCGGGTGCAGCGCCACGTCGAGGGCATCTGGCTGGTGCCGCGCAAGGCCGTCACGGCGAAGGTGGCCTGGGACGACTACCGCAAGCACGAGGCCGACCAGCCCGGCGGCGGCCTGCGCCCCGCGACCGAGTGGTATGGCGAGTTGTACATGGAGTTCATCAAGGGCTTCAAGGCGCGCTTCGCCTACAAGCAGTGGCACGGCTTCGACGGCTCGACCGAGGTCAACGACTTCTACACCTATCCCGACTGGTTCGGCGAGGTGTCGGTCGAGAACTTCCTGGCCAAGATCCGCCTGCAGGCCCGCATCCATGACCAGGGGACGTTCCGCGAGGTCACCGCGATGGGCTTCGACATGAACGTCAACCTGACCGAGCACCTGAAGGGCTACCTGCGCGCGATGAACGTGAACGAGGAGACCGAGGCGCGCAACACGCTGTTCGCCCAGCTGAAGTACGACATCGGCTGGGGCTCGGAACTCTACTTCGAATACGGTGACCCCGGCCAGTCCGACAACCTGGCCTACACCGACTGGTTCGTGAACGAGAGCAACAACGACAACCTGCGGGACCGCTTCAAGCTGCTGCTGAAGGCCTGGTACTGACGCTGCGCGGCGGGTTCGCGCCCGCCAGGGAGATGACGATGACTGCCTACCGCATTCAAGGGTGCCCGAGCCCGTGCCTGGCCCTCCGTGCCGGCCTGATCCTGGCGATCCTCGCGGTCGCGGCCTCGGCCATGGCGGCCGTCGCGCCCGGCGGGGACGGCGCCCTCTTCACCTGCCGCGCCCCTGCCGCCGCCGCCGTGTTCCTGGCCGGCGACTTCAACGGCTGGAGCGCCACCGCGATGCCGCTCACCCGCGGCGATGATGGCCTCTGGAGCGCCACCCTGAAGCTGCCGCCCGGCGACCACGAGTACAAGTTCGTGGTCGACGGCTCCTGGCAGGAGGATGCCGACAACCCGCGGCGCAAGGCAGACCCGTTCGGGGGCAGCAACTCAGTGGTCGCCATCGGCGAGGACGGCCGCCCGCTGGTCGACGCCGCGCCGGCCGCCGCCGCGACAGCCCCGCCAGCCGCCGCGGCGCCCGCGCCGGCCGGCGGCGCCAAGGCCCCGGCCAAGTTCACCGTCGGCGCCCCCCGCGCCGTCGACGGCGGCATCCAGTTCACCTACCACAACCCGGGCGCCTCGCGCGTGACCCTGGCGGGCAGCTTCAACGGCTGGAATGCCGACCAGTTGCCGCTGACGAACGACGGCAAGGGCAACTGGGTGATCGTCCACCAGCTGCCGGCCGGGAAGCACGAGTACAAGTTCGTCGCCGACGGCTCGTGGTTCGCCGATGCCGAGAACCCGGAGACGCAATCGGATCCCTACGGCGGCATGAACTCGGTGGTCAATGTCGGGGCCGACGGGAAGCTCGTCGCCGCGGGAGCCGCCCCCGAAAGCGGCCGGCCCGCCTCCAACACGCCGCTGAACCCGAAGGTCTACGTGGGCGGCCGCTACCTGACGCGTTTCGAGTTCGCCAAGAACCTGCGCTCGGACCCGCGCTTCCGCCTGCAGCGCCCGACGCAGTCGGTCGACCTGAACTTCGAGACGAAGGTCTCCGACCTGACCGACACCTACGTGCGCCTGCGCCTGGACTCGGACGAGGCCATCATCCAGAACAACATCGCGGCCTTCCTCGACGAGGCCGCCCTGCATGTCCACCCGGCCAACTTCGACCTGACCGCGTTCTGGAACCGGGAGATGTTCACCGGCTCGGACCTCATGCGCATGGGCGGCGACCTGGACCATCCCGGCACGATCCTCCATGACCACCTCGACTACGGCAAGGGCACGGCCGGCGCGCTTTTCCGGGCCGATCCCGCCGGCATCCACGTCGACGCGTTCTTCGCCAACGCCCACAACCACGACTACTACAACGATCCTGACCTCTTCGACAACACGGGCGAGGACCGCGTCGGCGTGAGGCTGTCGCGGCGCCAAGGCAACTTCGAGATCGGCCTGCCCCTGTGGGCGGAGCGCTGGCTGATCTGGATGGACTTCGGCACGCTGATCGGGTTGCCGTCCACCGGCATCCCGGTCCTCGACGAGCACCGCGCCAACACGGGCGACTCGAGCACCTGGTACGAGATCGAGAGCCACACCTACAACGGCGGCCTCGACCTGCGCTACCGCGCGGGCGAGCAGTGGCTGCTGGGCGTGCAGGGCGTGGCCGTGGACCGGAAGCAGCAGTTCGTGACGGGCAACCAGTACGGGCCGAACAACACGAACGGCGCGATGGGCCTGCCGTTCCTCGACCGCACCCAGGTCCGCTTCCAGGTCGAGGCCGACTGGTCGCCGCGGGAGCAGCTGCACGGACGCCTGCGCCACCTTTGGGACGCGACCAGCGGCGGTACGGGCACCGAGCGCGAGATGGCGATCTCCTTCGATCCCCAGGACGTGGCCAACAAGCAGATCCGCTACTCGATCCTGCCGAGCCCGGCCGTGGCGACGCAGGACTCGACCGAGCTGACCGTGGACTGGGCGCAGGGCGAGCGGACGCTCACGCTCTGGCTGCGGCGCTCGAGCCTCGAGCTGGACTACGCCGCCGTCGGACGCGACGTGCCCGCGGACACCACGCTGGGTTCCCATCGCCGGGACAGCGCCTGGTTCGCCGGTCGCGCCACGGTCGGCCTGCCCTCGGAGCGCCGCGGCCACACGGAGCTGGAGTGGTCGCTCGCGCGCGTCGAACACGGCGTGGCCGGCCTGGCCGACCGCACCCTTGAGCTGATCCTCCGCCACGACCGCGACCTGACGCGCAACACCGGCCTGATCGCGGACCTGCGCTGGATCGCCTACCATTCCGAGACCGCCGAGGGCGACACAGACCGCGACTTCTTCGCGCCGTTCCTGGGCATCCGCTACACCCCGATCCGCCGCCTGGACCTGGTGGCGGCCTGGGGCGTGGATCCCGTCGACTTCGGCCTGGCCTACGACGGCCGGCAGACCGGCCGCTGGTGGCATCGCCAGCGCTGGCTGTTCGAGAATCCGGGCGCGTCCGCCCTCGACGCCGAGGATCAGCTGGCCAAGGCCCGCGTCGTCACGCTGCGCGCGCAGCTGCAGTTCTAGGAGTGCCGCCGATGATGACCCGTCGCCATGCCGTTGTCCGCCGCAAGGTGCTCGTGCTCGCTGTGCTGGCCGCGGCGGCCGTGGCCGCCCTCGCCGCGGCCGGCGGCTGCGGCTACGCCCGCATCCTCCGCAACCGCCTGCCGACCCCGCACCGCGTGGACGATTTCGAGCACGCCGTTCGCTTCGTCTACGAGGCGCCCCAGGCCCGCCACGTGAACCTCTGCGGGAACTGGGATGACAACGGCTGGTGCGGGACCAAGGCCGCCGGCCGCTTCGACCATGCGCTGGGCGCGATGCAGGACGACGACAAGGACGGCATCTGGGAAATCGTCGTCCCGCTGAAGCCGGGCCGCTACCAGTACAAGTTTGCCATCGACTGGGGCATCCGCTGGGAGCAGGACCAGAACAACCCGCTGGGCGAGGCCGACGGGTTCGGCGGCCAGAACTCGATCCTGATCCTGCACTGAGGTCGGCACGGCGCGGCCCGCCGCTGTCCCGTCCCCCCATGGAGAGGGTTGTGCCGTCGAAAATGTGCCCGGCCCGGCGCTTGCCGTGGCTGGGCATGCACGCCAACACCAACACGTTCATCCCACCCCACTGCCCAAACCCCAAGTGCAATCACCACAGTGGTTTGCACCCAGACTGGCGCTACAAGCGATGTGGCTACTTCTGGAGTCAATCCCAGCGCAGGCGTATCCCCAGGTTCCTCTGCCGCTGCTGCCGACGCTCCTTCAGTTCCCAGACCTTTGCCGCCAACTACTGGCTCAAGAGGCCGGACGTCCTGCCGCAACTGGTCACCAAGACCACCGGCTGCATGGCCAACCGACAGATCGCCCGCGACTTGGGCGTCTCCCCGTCGACCATCGACGGCCAACTTGCCCGCCTCGGGCGCCACTGCCTGCTCTACCACGCGAGCC
>JAYRFB010000086.1:0-2816 GCA_041908585.1 Candidatus Krumholzibacteriia bacterium | reverse complement strand
GGTGGCCGTTGCCGGCGCGGGCCGCGGCCGCCGCGGCGCGCCGGGTGGCGGGCAGCGGCGAGGCCGGCGGCCAGGCGGCGTTCTGGCAGGCCGCCGAGTGGGTCTACGCGCACACCCGGGGCGACGGCCAAGGCCTGCCCGAGGGCCTGCGCTATCCCGACCTCACGCCGGCCGCGCAGCACTGTCTCGACAGCGACCGCCCCGATGCGCTGATCCGCGCACAGTCGGCGAGCGCGGCGCAGGAGGGCATCAAGGTCACGCCCACGCTGCGCCTGCAGGATCGCCAGTCCGGCAAGACGCTGCTGCTGCACGGCCCGGTCGAAGGAGATGCCTTGCTGTCCGCGATCGACCTGCTGGCGGCCAGTGCAGCGGCCGAGCCCGCATCGAAGGAAATGCCTGCCGAGTCTCTCGGCGACATGCCCAGGTAGCCACGATCTTCAAGGCTACGACGCGGCCTGGCCGCGCTGATCGACCCCGTTCGCTTCGCATCCCTGGACGCGAACAGCCACTGCGCATGTGGTGGCGGATGCCCGCTCTTCTGCCGCTCGTTCTTCATCGTCCCCCGGAGGGTTTGTCCCTTCCGGGACAGGCGTCCTCCGACTTCATTCCGTGGAGGTTCGCCATGTCCTATGTCGTCGCCGACTCGCGTCCCGAGTCGCTCAGCCTGATCGCCGCCCAGCACGAAGACTGGATCATCCGCCAGGCCATCACCTTGCTGGAACAACGCATCTTCAAGGCCGGCCCGATGCTGAACAGTCCCGCCGCCGTGCGCGACTACCTGCATCTGAAGCTGGTCGCGGAGCCCAACGAGGTCTTCGCCGTCGTGTTCCTCAACTGTCAGCACCAAGTCCTCGCCTACGAGCCGATGTTCAAGGGCACGGTCGATCAAACCTCGGTGTACCCGCGGGTGCTGGTGCAGCGCGCCCTGGCCCTCAACGCCTCGGCGGTCATCCTGGCCCACCAGCATCCATCCGGCATGACCGTGCCTTCGGCCGCCGATCAGGCGCTGACCGACCGGCTCAAAGCCGCCCTGGCGATGGTCGATGTCCGGGTGGTGGATCACTTCATCGTCGGCAAGGGCACGCCGTACTCCTTCGCCGAATCCGGCCTGCTGTAGCGCCGCTGACCGCCTGGTCCCCGCGGGAGCCTCGGCTCCCGCTTTTCTTTCGCCTGTCTGCCCAAAGCGGAGCGCGCGCGGTGCGCATTCCTTGTCGCGGGCGGACTGCCTTCGGCGTTCGACTAGAGCCTTGCTCTCATTCCCAGGATGCCCACTATGACGGCTCCCTTCTTGAAACCCATCCCGCGGCTGCGGGCCACGCGCGTCGCCTGCGCAGGAGGGCTGCTGCTGTGCCTGCTCGGCCAGGACGCATCCGCGGCCGACGTGCTGGTCGTGACCGACAGCCGCCATCCCGTGCAGTCCGCATCCGGCGCGCGCGTGATCGAGCTGGACCTGCCCGAGCGCATCGAGGCCGAACTGGCCGCGGGCCTGCCTGCCGATCCGGGCCGCGCGGCCGCGCTCGTGCAGCAGCGTCTGCGCGACGGCGGCCAGGCGCTGCAGCGCCGCATCGGCAGCGCCTATCAGGGCGTCGCCGATGCTTGGGGCTTGGGGCTGGCCAAGGTGCCCGCCGTGGTGGTCGATCGCCGCTACGTGGTCTACGGCGAGACCGATGTCGCGCGCGCCGTGGCCCGCATCGAATCCCACCGGAGGGCACAGCCATGAACCGCCTGCTGTCGGCGTCATCGCGCCGGGCCCGCCTTGCCATCGCCTCGATGCTGCTCGGCGGCGCCGCTTCGAGCTTCGCGCTGAACACGGCCACCATCGTGTCCTCGGCCCTGTCGCCCGACTGCCTGGAATACCGCGTCGTCGGCATCTGCTACTGGCTGTTCTGCACGTGGACGGGCTGCACGGTGCGCACCTCGGTGAAGGTGCGCCACTACGTGCCCGACGCCGTGGTATCGAGCTACAGCAACACCGGCGAGAACCCGTGGATCGAGGTGCGCGCCATGAGCATGCCCAACCCCACGGCACAGGCCGGCGGCGACGGGACGACGAACCACGACAACGAGAACAACCTGGCGAAGTTCAAGAACGCCGACGTGATCGGGCATCCCGGTGGTTCGGTGTTCAGCCAGTTCGCCAGCGCGTCCGGCTACGCCTGCCAGGGCGCGGGCACGGCCTTCATGCCGTACCTGCTGAGCACGCTCGACACGCTGGCCTGGCGCTACAACGTGCCGGAGATGGTGTACCCCGAGGCGCTGATCCCCGGCATGCGCGAGATCGGCGGCCGCACGACGCTCAACCTGTGGGGCAACGTCTATCCGCGCGGCGGCTTCTTGCACCAGACCGACGACTACAAGAGCGGCGCCGTCGTCGCGCAGCGCGCGGGCGATGTCGTCACGCGGCGCATGCAGCCGCACGTCTACCAGCCGCTGCTCGCGAGTTCGAGCGACGGCTACTGGCCGGCCGGCGCCCTGGTGGAAAGCGACGCTTCCACCGGCAAGTGGCAGGAGCTGACGCCGACCCTCTCCAACTCCTGCGCGGTGTTCCCGCACTCCAACACGCGCGTGCAGGCCCAGCAAGGCGACTACGCCTGGGCGCTGTGGCGGCCCTATGCCTGCTGCCAGCGCCGCGGGCAGGTCTTCCTCGGCAGCGTCGATTTCCTCTGAGGTGTTCCCATGAAAGCGTCTCTCTCCCGTTTCGCACAGCGCGCCAGGCCCTACGCGCTCAGCATCGCGCTCGCCTGCGCCGTCACGGCAGCAGCAGGCGTCGCCTGGGCGCAGACCCGCATCACCCCCACCGGCGTCGGCGTGAGCGG
>JAYRFB010000085.1:0-7281 GCA_041908585.1 Candidatus Krumholzibacteriia bacterium | reverse complement strand
TTCGCAATGGCTGGGGTCGGTGTCGAGCATAATCACCACCTGCCCGGCGGCCAGGGGCCCATGGGCCGCTTCCCAGTTGAGGCGATGGACGGCGACCCAATCGCGCCGCGACCAGCCGGGCGGCGCCTCCTCGCGCCCGCAACCCGCGAGCACGACCAGCACTGCAATCGCCGCCAACTTGCGCCCTCCCACTGGGACGGCGAAGGGCCGCCGGCATTGCGGCGGGAACCGGCGTGCCTCGACGGGAGCGAGTGGGGCGATGCGAGCGCGGATGGCCATGCGCGCATGGTAAGCTCCCGCTGCCTACCTGACCAGCCCGCGACACCTCCTGACGGGCGGCTGGCGCAAACGCAGAGGGGGAAGCCTGCGGCTCCCCCCTCGTTTCGGTCTGCCGGGACCGGTTGCCGGCCCGCGCCGGTGCTGCGGCGCCCGATCGTCGACTGGCCCGACCAGTCGCCTTCAAGTCCTCCAAGGCGACTCCAGGGCGACTCCAGGACGACTAGTCGTCCGTCAGGTCGACCTGCCCGCGCATGCGGTAGTAGGGCTTCGTCACGCCGTTGACCACCGAGTCGCGCGCCGCGACGTAGAACTTGATCTGGCCCTGGACCTTGAGGATGGTGTGTCCCTGGCCGCGATCGAACAGCATCTCCACCTCGTAGAGCGCGAAGTCCACGTTCGGGATCTGGTCGTTCTCCGGCGAGGTGCTCCACACGCCCAGGCGGCGGAAGGTCTGGAAGGCGATCGATTGCACGCCCGGCACCAGGTCACCCTCGGGGTCGGTCTGGTCCTGCTTGGAGAACATGCGGTTGTGGATGCGCAGCTCCTCTTCCAGGTCCAGCGTCGTGCCGACATCCGGGAACTGGTTGTAGGTGCTCTCCTGGAGGATCGTCACGTACTGCGGGTGCAGCATCTTGGCGAAGTCGTCGAAGTCCATCTGCTCATAGACGACCTGGAAGTTCGCCATGAGCTTGTCCTGCGTGTCCGGGAAGACCAGCGGATCGGTACCGCCGCCGCCGCAGTTCCCGTCGGGGCAGTCCTCCTTGTCCGGCGAGAAAATGCAACCGCCGCCGGCAGCCAAGGCCAGGACCAGCACCGCCAACACCAAGTTCTTCGTTTTCAACATCTTGTCCTCCACGTGGCCTGGGCTCCCCCGGGGTGACAGGGACATTCTGGAAGAAGAAGCCCGCGTTTCGCTCGGGAGTCTCATTCCCCCGATTTTAGCATATGGACAGGTTATTTGCTAGCAAAATTGCCCCGCAGCACCCCCAGCGTCGACAGCAGCTGATTGGTTTCAGGGTCGCTCTCCCCCTGCTGGTCACGCCATTCCGTAATATACCAGAAACTGCCCACCAGCGTAAAGGTGATGATGGCTGATCCCCGATACCGCACCGAAGACTGGTCGACGGTGCTGGTGACCGTCAGGTCGTAGATCACGTTCTCCCACACCGAGACGCTGCCGGAAGACGGCGGCACCACGAACTCCGGGTTGCGCATGGTGGCGACGATCTCGACGTCGGCATTGTACAGCGCGTTGATGAACGCAATCTCCTTCTCGGGGCCCCAGTCCGCGAAGACGCCCGGGAACTGCGCCTCGGCCGCGGAATCGGGGATGTAGCGGAAGTCCGTCGCCTCGATCGCGGCCTCCCAGCCCGGCGCGTGCGTGGCTTCGGCCGAGGTCTCGAGGTTGTCCCAGACGTTGGCCGGGATGATCTGCTCGAGGTACTCCACGATCTCGCCGGTCTCCGGCGGCTCCGCATCGCGCGGCTGCAGCAGGCAGCCGCCCGCCGACAGGACCGCCAGCAGCGCGCAGGTGGCCAGCGCCCGCGACGCGCGGTGCCCGGCGCGAGCGGTCAGAACGTCCACTTGAGCCATGCGTCGGCCTCCCAGAAGTCGGAGCTGCTGGCGGTGATGCTCGGGCCGTAGGCGTTGATCTTCTTGACCATCGCCGAGACCTCGACCTTCTGCTTGCTGCCCAGCTTGCGGTCGATACGGCCGCCGACGACCAGTTCACCCGAGTCGGTGCGCGTCGTGCTGCTGCCACGGCCCAGCGACGTCTTGTCGTCGCGCGTGCGGTAGGTGCTCGCCTCGAACGTCACGCCCGGCGCCGCCACGTACGCCAGGTCCAGGTCTATCTTCGAGATATCCTGCTCGAGGTCGCGCTGGTAGAAGACGCGACCGGCCGCATCCTCGGTGGTCTTCGTCGCGTTGAAACGGCGGTTCCAGTCGTGGCGGATCGTGACCGTCAGGCGCTTGTTCGGCCGGCAGGTGATCTTCGTCACGAGGTCGCCGCGCTTGTTGTAGTCGTCCTTGCGGGTGACCACCGCCAGGTAGGAGTAGTCGTAGTCGGTGTACTGGATGTAGAGGCGATAGCTCTGGTCCAGGTCGAACCACGGCGCCAGGTTCCAGGTGTAGCCGGGCGCCAGCTCGTAGGAGTCCTTGAGGTTGTTGTTCGCGGAGCTGGTGCCGCGGATCGAGATGTCGTGCGTCTGGCGCCAGGCGAAGACCATCGAGGTGCGGAAGCGGTCCTTCCAGTTGCGTTCGACGCGGCTGGAGAAGTCGCGCGTCAGGCGGTCCTTGTCGTTCGTGTTGAAGCCGCCCTCGGCGATGTCCTGCGTCAGTCCCTCGTGGTATTGCAGGCCGAGCCGCGTGTCGCGGAACAGCCGGCGCTGCCAGTTGAACAGCAGGTCGCGCTCCTGCGCGTACTGGCGGCCGCGGCTGCCGGTGGCGGCGCGGATCCGCTGGTCGTCCCACTTCAGCCCGTACTTCCAGGCCACGGAGACCGAGTCGCGCCCCGTCGCATAGCCCAGCTTGAAGGTCGCTTCGTCGGCAGCCCGCTGCTTGAGGCCGGCCGCGCCGGTGGCCAGTTGCACGTCGTCGGTCAGGTGCGTGCCCCGGAACTCGGACTTCAGGCCGCCCCACGCCAGCTTGTAGTCGAGCGTGGCGGCCAGGGCATCGCGGGTCTCCAGCTCGCTGATGACCTTCTCGTCCTCGGGCACGCCGACGGTGTCGATCAGGCCGTTCGCGTTGCGGCGGAACTCCAGGTACTTCTTCTCGAAGTTGCTGCGCGTCAGCTCGATGAACGCGGTGCCGATCCCGCGCTTGACGTAGACGCCGACGCCCAGGCTGTCGCCCGAGGCCGACGAGGGGCTGGACAGCCCGGCGAGCAGGCGCGTGCCGCCGGTGGCGGTGCCGGCCGCGCGGCCGACGATGGTCACGCCCGATCCCGCCTCCCACCCGCTCTGCACGTTGGCCCCGGCCGTGCCCTCGCGAAAATCGTTGCGCTGTTCCTGGTTCAGGCTGGCCTGGTCCGTGAAGTTGCCGCCCAGGCGCACCGAGTTCACCAGGCCGAGGCCGGCGAACTTCTGCTGCGTCGCGTTGAGCGAGATCGCCTTGTTGTCCACCTTGAACAGGTTCGAGAAGCCGGCGGTGTTGGTGGTGCGGTCCTCGCTCCAGTTCCAGTTGCCGTTGACGACCGTCACCAGCGGAAGCTGCTTGCCGAAGTTGTAGTCGAGCGAGCCCTTGCGGTTCTCGACGGTCTTCTCCTGCTTGCGGTACTCCTCCCAGCTCCAGTTGAGCGTCTTCGTGGAGGCGGCATCGCGGGCGAACCGCGCCGTGGTCGTCCAGTCGGAGTAGTAGGTGTACTGGCGGACGTTGGCGCGCACGCCGGCCACGGGAGCGAACGTCAGGCCCCGCAGGAACGGCCCGTCCGCCTCGCTCGCGGCGGCCTCGAGGTTCGCGAGCGAGTCCAGCCGAGCGGCCGTGAGCGTGTCGCCGGCGGCCAGGGCGGCCGCCGCCATATCGCGCGCGGACTGAAGCGGCGACGTGGTCTGCGGCGGCGTGCTGCCGGACGTCGCGTCGGGATCGTCGGCGGGGTCGTCGCCCGCCTGCGCCCAGGCGCCCGCCGCCGGCAGGGCCAGCAGGCCGGCCGCCAGGAGCGGGGGCAGGAGCAGCGTCAGGAGCGCGCGGCACGTGCACCGCCGGCGTTCGCGTGTCCGCGCTGCGATCATCGGCACACCCCCTCCGGGACCAGGAGCCGGGCCAGCCGCCGGTAACCGTCCGGCGCGACCTGCTCGGGACGCGAGCCGGGATCGAGCCCGGCGGCCGCCGCCACCACCTCGGCCGCCTCCGGCGACAACCCGAACTGCGTGCGCAACTGCGAGGCGAGCTGCTTGCGACGCTGCCCGAACATGCGCTTGACCACCTCGCGGAACCAGTCGAACTCGGCCTCGCCCATGTCCCCGGCGGGAGTCAGGCTGACCACCGCCGAGTGCACCTGCGGGCGCGGCCAGAACACGCTGGCCGGCACGGTGCGGGACTGGCGGATCGTGAACACGGAGCCGAGCACGACAGCCAGCACGCCGTAGTCGCGACCGCCCGGGACGGCCACCAGGCGCTCGGCGACTTCCTTCTGGATCATGAACACGGCGCCGGCGATGCGCCCGCGCAGCTCGGCCGCCTTGAACAGGACCAGGCTCGTCAGCACGTAGGGCAGGTTGCCCGCGATCACGGGCCGGCCCCCTGCCGCCGCCAGCGCCTCATCCCAGTCCAGTCGCGTCAGGTCGCCGAGGATCGCGCGAAACCCCGGCCGCCCGCCGAATTCGCCTTCCAGCAGGGCATGGAGGCCCCGGTCGACCTCGACGCAGGCCAGCGTGCGCGCGCCCTCGAGCAGGTGGACCGTCAGCGCGCCGCCACCGGCTCCCAGCTCCAGGACTTCGTCCCCGAGGGCCAGGGCATCGCCCGCGATGGCGCGCGCCAGGTTGCCGTCCAGGAGGAAGTTCTGGCCCCGGCGCTTCACCGGCCGGATGCCGTACTGCCGCAGGATCTCCTGCTGGCTGCGCGTCATGGCCCGGTCTCCCCCCGGTCCAGGAACAGGGCGGCGAATCCCGCATCGGTCCGCCGTTCCACGTCGCCGGGGTCCATTTGCAAGATCCCGGCCACCTTGTCAAGCACCAGCCGAAGCCGGGCCGGTTCGTTGCGCTCCCCGCGGTGCGGCACGGGCGGCAGCCACGGCGCGTCCGTCTCCAGCAGCAGGGGCGCGATGCCCGCTCGCGCCACCATCGCCGGCAGCGTCGATTGCCGGTAGGTGACCACGCCGCCGATGCCCAGGCGCAGGCCCCTTGCGAGCGCCCAGTCGACCGCGGCCTCGTCGCCGCTGAAGGCGTGGAGCACGCCGCGGCGCGGCGGCAGGCCGCAGGCGTCGACGAAGGCCATCAGGTCGCTCCAGGCGTCCCGGACATGGAACACGACGGGCTTGCCGACCGTGGCCGCCAGTTCCAGCTGCGCGGCCAGCGCCGCCCGCTGGGCAGGCCGCGGCGAGAGGTCGCGGAAATAGTCGAGGCCGATCTCGCCGATTGCCACGACGCGAGGGTCGCCGGCCAGGCTGGCCAGCTCGCCCAGCAGCCCGCGCCCGCCGGCGTGGAGCCGGCCGTCCTCGTCGGCCAGCTGCAGGGCGTCGTGCGGGTGCACGCCGACGGTCGCCCAGATATCCGGCGAGGCCGTCGCCAGCGCCAGCGAGGCGCGGCTCGAGTCCAGGTCGTAGCCGACGTTGAGGAAGCCGGTGACACCGGCGGCGCGGGCACGCTCGATCACGGCTGGTGACTCGCCGGCGAACTCGTGGCGATCGAGGTGGACATGACTGTCGATCACCGGTCGCCCCTGCGGCAGCCGGGGCAACCGTCCGCGGGCCGGGACGGGCCCGACGCCGCGCCGCCCCAGGTCAGCCGGTCGGCCGGCCATTCGGCCAGGCTGCCGGGCTCGCGCCCGTCGACCGTCACGACCTCGCGCAGCAGGTCCACCTGCCGCACGGTGGCCGGGCCGTCGGGCGTGACGACGACCGTGCCCGTGCGCGGCAGGCGCTGGCGGGCGTCGCGGTACTGCTCGTCCTCGTAGGCCAGGCAGCAGCGCAGGCGCCCGCAGGGGCCGGACAGCTTGGCCGGATTGAGCGGCAGCTGCTGCGTCTTGGCCATCTTCAGGGTGACGGGCACGAACTCGTGCAGGAAGCCGGAGCAGCAGTACTCGCGGCCGCACATCGCGAGCCCGCCCTGCAGGCGCGTCTCGTCGCGGACGCCGATCTGGCGCAGCTCGATCCGCGTGCGGTAGGCCGCCGCCAGGTCGCGCACGAGCTCGCGGAAGTCGACACGCCCCTCGGCCGTGAAGGAGAAGGTGATCTTGCGGCCGTCATGCTGCCGTTCCACCGAGACGAGGGTCATGTCCAGGCCCCGGCGACGGATGCGCTCGGCGCAGGTGGCCCACATCGCGTCCTCTTCGGCGCGGCATGCCTCCATCCTCGCCAGGTCCTCCGGCGCGGCCAGCTGCAGCACGCCCTGCCGGCGCGCGACCGACCACCACTCCGGCCGGCCCGGGCCGACGTACGTCACCTGGCCCAGGTCGCGCCCCCGGTCCGCCTCCACCAGGCAATGGTCGCCCACGCGCAGCGCCACGCCCTGGCGGTTGTGGTAGTAGCCCTTGCGGCGGCCCTTGAAGCGAAGGAGCACGAGGTGCTCCGCATCGCCGGCCGACGACGCCGCGACCGGCACGGGCTCCGCAAGCCCCTCGTGGCCGTGGCCGGCGGCAGCCGGCTGCATCCCGCCGTCAGCCATGATCCTGGAGTCCCTCGAAGAGCACCGCCATCACCAGGCCGAGGTTGAGGTTGCGGTCGATCTCGCCGGTGGCCGCGTCGATCCGCGCCATGTCCGCCAGCAGGCGGCGCGTGTCGCGCGCGGCAGCGATCCGCCGCGCGACGGCGGCGGCAGCCGGGAACCGCGGTTGCCAGCCATCGTCCGCCTCGCGGCAGGCCAGAGCGTCACTGTAGTGGAGGTTCAGCAGTTCGCACAAGCGGATGGCGCGGGCGCGGCGCTCGCCTGCGCCCTGCTCCCCCGCCGCGCCGCGCCGGGCCGGCGGCGCCTCCAGCACGTGCGAGAACGCGCCGCGATGGAGCTCGTCGGCCGCGATCGCGGCCTGGCCCCGCGAACCACCGGCGATCCAGCTGAAGAGCAGTCCCGCCCACTCGGCCAGGGCGCGCGATTCGGGCTGCAGGAGTTCCCAGGCCAGCCGCGCATTGCCCTGCGCCAGCCGCGCCGCCCAGGCGGCCGCCTCCGGCTCGATCCCCTCGCGGGCGGCCAGGCGCAAGGCCAGCTCCGACAGGGGCCAGGGCTCGAAGCGGAGCTTCTGGCAGCGCGACAGGATCGTCGGCAGCATCCCCTCGGTACCCGTGCTCGTCAGCATGATGACGGTGTCGGCCGGCGGCTCCTCGAGCGTCTTGAGGAAGGCGTTCGCCGCCGC